>QMZE01000181.1 GCA_003663025.1 Archaeoglobales archaeon | reverse complement strand
CTCATCCACAAGGGTTGACACCTTGGATGATGATTTAATTGAGCTTTTGGTCATGGGTGGATTGAAAAGCTTGACAATTGCACCAGAGTCTGGTAGTGATGAGTTGAGGGAATTTTTAAATAAGGGGTTTGACAATGAACAGATAGTTGATGTCGTTGAGACTGCAAGGGATAAGGGGATAAAGAGTTTTAAGCTCTACTTCATGATAGGTTTGCCAAACGAGAGATTTGAAGATGTTAAGGCAATTGTAGATCTTGTTGAGAGGATATCGAGGTATGTTAAGGTCTCTGTTTCAATAAATCCATTTGTTCCAAAACCTCATACTCCACTCCAGTGGTTTCCATACACGGGATTTGAAGATTTTAAATATGGCTTGATTGAAATGAGGATGAGGAGTAGATACCTTTTTACAAAGCTCTCAAAGATGTGTAACGTGAACGTTGAGAGTGTAGAGAGATTTGCAGTTCAAACTATACTATCTAGGGGTGATGAAGATGTATCAGATCTAATAGAACTCAAACCAAGCCTTAGAGTTGCAATGAAGTTGGGGTTGGAGAAGTATCTTGGTAAGATTCCGTTGGATTCTGAGTTACCCTGGGACTTCATAGATCACGGATACAGGAAGGAGAGTTTGATTGAGGAACTGAGGAGAAACGTTAATATATTACCTAAGACATAATATATATTGGGGAGTGGCGGTGGGCGGCTTTCCGAGAGGAGGAAAGTCCCCCCACCGTAAAGGGCGGATCCCCGTAAGGGGATGTGCCGAGAGGCACGGCAACGGCACAGAAACGGCACCCGCTTGGGGTAATGCGAGGATACCGAAAGGTTGAGGTCACCCAAGCGGGATGAAACGGCCGTCCCCGCTGGTGCAAGGTTTAAACCGCTTAGACCAATGCCGCCTAAAACAGAAGGGGGCTTATCGCCGCCACTCCCCATAATAACGATAAGTGCGACTGTGAATAATTCTTAGAGCATTGTATATAGTTAGACTTTTAAGTATTTTTTACCACTCCTTTCTACCAACTCAGTTAGATTCATACGTCTTCTATTAAGAAATTCTTTTATCTTTTTATTATTAGGTTCTATATTTTTCCGAAACTTTAGATAGATCAGTTTTGAAATTTCCTCATTTAAACCCTTACAGTTTTTTAATCTGTTAAATCCTTGAATTACGGTATAAATTTCAAGTTTTTTGGATGCGAACTTTCCATATATGTATAGTATTCGATCTTCAATAAGTTCTTCTGTTTTCAAAATTTTTACATTTGAATTTTTTAGATTTTTCAAATCTTCATTAAAGGAAATATGATGCTCATTATCGCAGAGAACTAAAAATCTGTTTATTTTATATCTTGAAACATAAACAGGTATAGCCTCATAGATGGATTTGCCAGTCTTTCTTGGAATTGGGACTTTAGGATAAAATAACGTAAGTATACATGGAAACTTTTTCTGAAGACCCTTCAGAACTTTTAACTCCCAGATTCCATCTCCAGTTAAGATTACAAAATCCACAAAATCAACATCTTTGATAGAGTCAACAACCTTCATAGTTTTAAGAGATCTGTAATCTTTCTTGGATCTTGATTTGCCATAATTAAATCATCTAAATCATCTAAAGTCAGTTTTTCAAATGTTAAGGAGTCATCAGGTTTCTTTGCAAGTTGAATTACCGTTATATCTTCCCTATGTTTTTTAACATCTATCAATGCATAGAGAACATCTATACTGTGAGTGCTAAGGACTACCTGCCAATCTTCTTCTATAAGCCACTCTAACAACGTTTCAATAAGACTTGGATGTGCAAATATCTCAAAGTCATCCCAAAGAACAATTTTAGGTTTTAAAGCTTCTAGAATAAGCATAACTCTCACAGCCTTCTTTATTCCATCTCCTAGATCATCAATGTGAATGTAAAATGCGTTTCCATCGGGTAACTCCTTTCTAAGTTTCATTGTGTCAAGGTATATCTCTGTAAATTTATCATCAACACATTTACTTATCAGCTTTGCAATCTTTACATGAGAACCTTGCTTCATTATCTTGTTTTTCTTTAATGAAATTTCAGCATCATATCTCTTTATGAGACTTAGGTCACTGAATATCAGACATGTAACGTTCTTCAGTTCTTCTATTTCTTTTTTTATTTCTTCTCTTACAACCTTTTTCTTTGACTTCTCAACCTTTACGTGAAGTAATTTAAATTCACACTTCTTTCCGATGGTAATCTCGTATTTGCACAGTAGTGGGTGGGAGTTCCAATAGTATTCGAAGACATACCTTATCTTTGCATCTCCCCAGTATCCATAGGTTAAGGGCTCACCACTATGTAAAAGATCGCCAACGAGAGTTAATTTAGTGCCTCCAAACAAATATTCCGTGGGATTTGGAAATAAATATAAAGCTTCTAAAATTGCAGACTTTCCAGTGTTGTTCCTTCCTATTAAGACGTTAAATTTTGAGAATTCTATCGGTTTTTCACATTTTTTAATTCCTCGAAATTCTGTCACATCCAACTCAACTATCTTCATCGAGAGATGTATGTTCAAATAATTTAAAAAGTTTCATAATGCAAACGAGCGTGTCAACTTTTAGGAAAATTTTATATATTCTATATTTGAACTTTTACCTTCAAGTTAACAGTTGCAAACTAAACCAAAGTTCTTTAAATTTTGAGTGAACGTATTTTGATGCTCTGGGTTGAGAAGTATAGACCAAAGACCATCAAGGATGTTGTTGCGGATAGGAATATATTGGAGAGGGTTGTAACTTGGGCCAAGAGATGGCAGGAGGGAAAACCTCAAAAGCCACTACTCCTAGGTGGTCCACCAGGAGTTGGGAAGACTTCTCTAGCGTTGGCTTTGGCAAACACACTTGGATGGGATGTTGTTGAGTTGAATGCGAGTGATCAGAGGAGTTGGCAGATAATTAGAAGGATCGTGGGTGAGGCTGCATTCAGTGAGACTTTATCAAGTGGTAAGGGAAAACTCAAGTTGATCTTGCTCGATGAGGTGGATAACGTAAGCAAGAAGGAGGACTATGGTGGAGAGTCTGCATTGATAAAGATTATCAAGCAAAAACCAAGACAGCCAATGATATTTACAGCAAACGATCCATACAAACTTTCAAGAGAATTGAGAAGTTTATGTGATTTTGTTCAGTTTAAGAGGATTAGGACAAATCAGATAGTGAAGGTTCTTGAGAGGATTTGTGAGAGTGAGGGGATAAGGGTTGATAGAAAGGTTCTGACTGCAATTGCTCAAAATTCTGGTGGTGATTTGAGAGCTGCAATAAACGACCTACAGGCAATATCTGAAGGTAGGAGTGAGATAAGGGAGGAAGATATTGTTATTGCAAAGAGAATTCAGGAAACTGATGTCTTTAAGGTTATGCAAAAGGTCTTCAAAACTTTCGATAGAACGATCCATGTTGAGGCTATGAATTTGGATGAGTCTCCTGAGGACTTAATATTTTGGATTGATGAGAACATACCACTTGAATACGATGGAGAAGAAATACTCAAAGCCTATAACACACTATCCAAGGCGGATGTTTTTTTGGGAAGGGTGAGGAGGAGGGGATTTTACAGACTCTGGAAGTATGCAAATTACCTGATGACAGTGGGAGTTTCATACGCAAAGAAAAAGCCAAAGGGTGGATTTACAAGATATCAGAGACCTAACGTATGGCAGATGATGATTTTGATGAGGGAGAGGAGAGAAAAGATTAGAAATATACTAAAGAAGATTGCAAGAAAATCTCACATGTCAACGAGGAAGGCTTT
>QMZE01000180.1 GCA_003663025.1 Archaeoglobales archaeon | reverse complement strand
GTCTTTTCCTCCTCGAAGTATCTCATTATTCCCGCTGAAGACATCAGGGGTGGAGTCTTTACCTTCTCCCTCTTTGGCATAGAGAAAAATTCCCCTGAGAATATTTAACACTATCGCCTCTTTGACTCTCCATGAATCAAGGCTGATGCAACCAGATGGGCAATCCTCAAGGGCTCTGGAATCTTTCCCCTCTTAACAGTAAGATCAAGTATCCTCTCCACAAATTCCAGATCACAAGCGTAAGCTTGAACAAACGTATCACTAACTTTCTTAACATCTCCAGCCTTCCTTATTAGTTCAATCCTGAAATCTGGATTATCCAAATTTTTCAAAGCCCTCTCAATCCTCTCAAAGCTTGGATACTTATCCATGACAACAACGATGGGAATATTTAGAGATTCGTATATGTATTCCAAATCAGCTATGTTGAACCCCGCAAACGTTATCCCACTTAGAAGTATGCATCTTATCTGTTTATGAAACCTTGAACTCTTAATTAAACTCACAATCCTCTCACTCACGTCAAATCCATCAACCTCAATCCTGTCTATCAAAAAACCCTCAACGTAATCCCTGCATGTTACACATCCAACTAAGTATGCCAATTTACCCTTGAAGCTGTCATCAAATCCAACAACCCTCCACAACTTCACAAAAATTTCTTGTTAAAGTTTGAAGTTAGAGGTTGTGGTTTTACCTCAAAGCTTATATACAATGAATAAACCCAACATTCATGAAAGTTCTCTTGAGTGAAGAGGAGATACCAAAAAAGTGGTATAATATACTCCCAGACCTCCCAGAGAGCCTACCACCCCCTCTCGACAAGGATGGAAATCCAGTTAAGAAGGAGGATTTGGAGGTTGTATTTGCAAAGGAACTTATTAGGCAAGAGATGAGTGATGAGAGATGGATAAGGATACCAGAAGAGGTTAGGGAGGTTTACAGACTCTGGAGACCTACACCACTCTTCAGGGCTGTTAGACTTGAGAGGTATCTGAAGACTCCCGCAAGGATATACTACAAGTTTGAGTCGATAAGTCCAGCTGGAAGTCACAAACCAAACACTGCAGTTGCTCAAGCATACTATAACATGAAGGAGGGTATTGAAAGGTTAACTACTGAAACTGGTGCTGGTCAGTGGGGTTCAGCATTGGCGTTTGGATGTTCAATGTTCAACTTGGATGCAACGATATACATGGTAAAGGTCAGCTACATGCAGAAACCTTTTAGGAGGATTCTAATGGAGCTTTGGGGAGCTGAGGTATATCCAAGTCCAAGTGAGAAGACTGAGTTTGGTAGGAAGATTTTGGAGAAAGATCCAGAAAATCCTGGAAGCTTGGGGATTGCGATAAGTGAGGCAATAGAGGATGCGGTAACACATGAAAATACAAAATACACACTTGGAAGCGTTCTAAACCACGTCCTCCTACATCAGACGATCATAGGGCTTGAAGCCAGGAGACAGTTTGAGGAGATTGATGATTATCCCGATCTCATAGTTGGATGTATAGGTGGCGGTAGTAGCTTCTCGGGATTGTTCTGGCCATTTTACTACGATAGAGTTCATAGAAATGTTAATGTAGAGTTCTTGGCTGTTGAACCAACAGCATGTCCTTCTGTAACAAAGGGAGTCTATACATACGATCATGGAGACACTGCAAGGATGACACCACTCCTGAAGATGCACACACTTGGTCACGACTTCATCCCTCCACCAATACACGCTGGAGGTTTGAGGTATCACGGTATGGCTCCAACTCTCTGTCTGTTGGTGAAGAAGGGTATTGTGAATGCCAGAGCTTACAATCAGGTTGAAGTCTTTGATGCTGCATCCATATTTGCAAAGACCGAAGGTCACATACCAGCTCCAGAGCCAGCACACGCAATAAAGGCTGTGATAGATGAGGCTATAAAGTGTAGAGAGAATGGTGAGGAGAAGTCAATACTTTTCCTACTCTGTGGACATGGACACTTCGACATGAAAGCTTATCAGGATTACTTGGAAGGGAAGCTGTTACCTTACGAGTATCCCAGCGAGGAGGTTGAGAGATCTATAAGGAGATTGAAGGAGTTGTATCCATGGATAGAATTTTAAAATTTTTAAATTGTTATGGTATCGATGCAATTGAAGATTTTGAGAGGTGGAGTAGGGGAGTTAAGATTGGTTTTGTCGTTAATCCAATAGCTGGGATGGGTGGGAGGGTTGGACTCAAGGGGACGGATGGGAAGTATGATTTGGCTTTGAAGCTTGGTGCAAAGCCAGTATCTAACGAAAGGGCTTTTGAATTCTTAAGGAACCTCAGGCTGAATGTTGAGATATACACTTGCTCTGGTGAGATGGGTGAGAGGGTTGCAAGGATGGCTGGTTATGATCCAAATGTGATTTATAAGACAAACGATATGACGACATCTGAAGATACGAAGTTGGCTGTTGAAAGGATGAGGAATTTGGATTTGATAGTGTTTGTTGGTGGAGATGGGACTGCCAGAGATGTATGTGAGGTTGTTGGTGATGAAACTCCAGTTATAGGTGTTCCATCTGGAGTTAAGATGTATTCTGGAGTTTTTGGATTGAATCCAAGGGCTTGTGCTGAGGTTGTGAGGTTCTTCGTTAGGGGATTGACACACCTTGAGTTGAGGGAGGTTGTTGATGTTGATGAGAGTAGTTTGTCTGATGACAGGATAGTTCTGAAGATATTTGGTTATCTAAACGTTCCAGTCGTATCAAACTTTGTTCAGGGTGTGAAGAGGAGGTATGGGGGGAACTTGGAAAATCTGATGAGAAACTTCTTGAATATATTTGATAGGGATGGAGTTTACATATTTGGACCTGGAGGGACAGTTAGTCACATTGTAAGATCTTTGGGATTTGAGAAGACAGTTACGGGTGTTGACGTTTATGTCAAGGGTGAATTTGTGAAGGATGTGAGTGAGAGGGAACTTTTGTCGATAGTTGATAGATACGATGCTTGGATTGTGATAACTCCAATAGGTGGGCAGGGTTTCATATTTGGAAGGGGAAACCTTCAGATAAGTCCAGATGTTTTGAGGAGGGTTGAAAGGAGTAGGATAATCGTTGTATCTACGGTTGATAAGCTTAGGGATATAGATTTCTTGAGGGTTGACACGGGTGATGAAGAGTTGGATAGGGATTTGGAGGGTGAAATTGAAGTTTTAACCGATGTGGGATTATTAAGATTTTTTGTTAAGGCTTAGTTGAGGAACCAGGTTTGTCAACTTAAAATTTTGCCCATCATACATATAACACAGGTGTAGCTTTGTCAAACAATTTTTGGAAACTTTGTGAGAAAAGTGAGGCAATATAATAGCCCAAACTTGTCTTCGCATATTTGTTTGACAAAGCACCTTAGGTAGCAACTACTTAATGAAGTTGTGCAAATCCCACTTCATTCACATTTCTTCAAAATTATGTAAATAAAAATTCATTAGGTTTGAACCAAAAACTTAAAAGGTAGGGATTTCAGTGTGGAGGTATGTATGCCAGGGTGAAGGTTAGAGATGTTGTCAGAGTTCCTCCAAATAGGCTTAACGAAGATTTAGAAGATGTAATTTCAGATCTACTTTGGGAGCAGTTTGAAGGTAGGTTGGATTCTGAATACGGTATGGTAATTGGAATTGAGAGTGTGGATTACATAGGTGAGGGTAAGATGGTTGAGGGTGATGGGGGAGTTTACTTTGACGTTGAGTTTACAGCTCTAACTTTTAAACCCCTACTCCACGAGGTTGTTGAGGGAGAGGTTGTTGAGGTTGTTGAGTTTGGTGCATTCGTTTCCATAGGTCCTTTGGATGCTCT
>QMZE01000179.1 GCA_003663025.1 Archaeoglobales archaeon | reverse complement strand
TTCCAGTGTAGTTGGTATAGTTCTTAATGAACCTTCAGGATTAAAAACTAACTATGCCACAATTGTTGCCGCGTTAGCAGCATCATCATCAGGAGACACTGTATACGCTGGTCCTGGAACATATGCCGAAAGTTTCACAGTACCAGCAGGAGTCACACTTGTAGGGCAAGGAGGCTCTAGAGTTACCAAAATAACAGGAGCACTTGCTACAGGAACACGAATTACTCTGAGCAATGGCGCGTTTCTCAAAGGATTTACAATAACACTTCCCACAGATGCTACTTATGCCATACAGTACGCAGGAGCCGCGCCATCCTTAGCTATAAGCCGCGATATTGTCTTTATAGGGGCAGGGGCTTCGGGGAAATGTTACGGACAAACAGGAACAGGTTCTTCAGAAATTATGGACGTATTTGTCCAACAAGGCTCTATGGCAGCGGTCTATGAAGTAACAAATGGAGAATTGCTAGTCCGAGAAACGCTCGTTTCTAAATACATCACAAACATAACAGATCTTTGTGCGGTTTCTGGCGGTTTGCTCGCAATCGAAGCCTTCATTGCTAGAGGGTCTGGAATTGTTGATGGATTATCAGTTGGCGCAGGACAAGTTATTGGAACGGTTATAGAGTTTCAAGACTTGAGTGGTAGTGCAATACACCTTACCAGTGACAGTGCTGATTGCCAACTTCGTAGTATACGTTGTGATGGCTGTAATAAAGACGTGGAAGTAGATGCGGCTCTTACAACAGCGAAATTACATGTTATTGGAGGAGAGCTACTCCAAAGTAAAATTGATGTTCCAGATGCTTGGCATGGGGCAGACCACTTTCTCATGTTTCAAGATGAGAAACCAGGAGATGCTGCTCTAAAAATCTGGGGTGAATTGCATGTAGGTTCACATGTGCATGGTACCACATCCTCCTTTGGGGAAGGGTCTGCTCACACAGACGGGATGTATTGCTTTAGGAACACCAACTTAGAAGTAGGTACTTGGAGCGATATAAGCAGCATCTATAGTTCAGCCGATAGTTCTTCTGCTACCATCTTTGCTGGAACTGCGGCTGGGAACTGTTTTTATATAGGAGATGACGCTAAAGAATTCTCTGGGCATTATGCAAATGTGACAGTTGCTGGAACGTTAGGAGCCGGTGCATTAATAGTGGAATATTGGAATGGTGCTGCTTGGACCCCTATGGCAATTATGGCAGCAGACTCCGTAGCGCCACATGCACAACATGGGGCAGATATATCAGAGTTAGATGGGGAATTGAACCTACGTTTTGGTCCTATGTCTGGTTGGGCAACAAAAGCCTTAGACGGGACTACAGCGTATTGGGTACGGTACCGTATTACAACAGGATGGACTACCAGCCCAACTTGTGAGCAAATGAAAATTGCTATCAATGCGGTTGAAATTGGGGAAGAAGGCTTCTTGGAATTTTTCGGATTAGCACGCCCTGAAAGAAATGTAATCTGGCACCTTAGCTTACTAGACGATGCTGTTGGGCAAGATGCTGCCAACGAGAATGTTCGCTTTAGCACCAATGTAGGAATAGCACTTCTAGACAATGAATTTACCGATGGTGTAACGGACGGACGTGCAGGGGTTATTGAAATTCCATTTGGATTAGATACTTCCTACCCGCTGACAGTGACTCTTTTTTGGGCGCAAAATCAATCAGGACTTGGCGACGTTGACTTTTCTTTTTATTACTCGAAAGCTCAAGTGGGGGATCGCTTTTTAGGTACAGGCACAGAAACATTAATAAGCAGTATCGAATCTGTTACAGGTCTAGCAGATCAAAGTTATGTATTAGAAGTAAGCATACCTGTGTATGATATGGTTCCAGGACAGCTACTAGGAATTGCCTGTAGTCGAGATGCTTCAGCTGGAAACTTAGACGATACCTTTGGAGGAAACGCCTACATCATAGCGAGTTCCGCAAAAGGGCATTTCTGGAGATAAGATGACTAAAATAGTATACCTAGATGCTACTAATACAGTTATTGCTACCAGTACGAAGGTTAAAACCCTTGAAGAAGCCCAAGCAATAAACTCAAGTATCATTACACGAGTATTAGACGCACCAGACCAAGTTGTACGAACAAATACACCAGGGAAACTCTACTACCATCAACTTACTTCAGGCGATGGTACAGACCTCTCCCACTACACAGAAGTAGAATACTTAGACGCCTACAAGAATGCTAAAATCCAAAGTATATCTCTACGAACAGAAGAACTGTTAGCATTAGGGTTTACCTACAATAGCCAGAGATTCTCTATGTCTAGTTCCTTTGCTGCTGTGTACAGTAGTTTATTACTAATGGATCAAAAAGATTCCGTAACCTTCCCTCTTCCAATACACGACCTTAATGGAGTACCCTTCGCAATTGAAACAAAAGAGATGCTACGCACTTTACTAGCCTCCGCAGCAGCGGGGATTATGGGACTTCAAAAGGCAGATAGTCAACTTAGAGAAGCTATTTTAGAAGCAGAAACAGTACAAGACATTGATGCTATTACAGATGATAGATTGCCTGTAGAGATTCCTGATACCTCTACAATTGCTGTGGAGGGTTTCTCAACAATAGACCAATATCGTACAGCAGACGACACTGAAACAAAAACTAATGCCACTTCTCCTAGAGAACGCTTAACGCTCTCAGTTACAGAACTACCTTTAAGTAATTGGAGACTAGAGTGGTACTTTGAATTTAAATCAGCAAAATCAACTGCTGTTGCATATACCTCTGTGTGCCAGGGAGAAACAGAGCTAAGTAAGGACCACCTAAAAGGAGATGATTGGAAAGTCTCTACAGGATCTAAACTTGTAACTTTAGAAGGTGATCATGCTTTTACTATCAATTATTGGGCAAAGTCTAAAAAGTATGCAACTGAAATCCGAAGACTTGAACTACGCTTAGTGCGAACAGGAAACTAACAATGACAGCCACAAATTACCCAAAAGACATTAATGCTACCAATTTTCTAAATGGAAGTGTAGATGCTGGTAGATTAACGCAAGATATTGAACAGTACACAGACACTGAAGGGTTGTCCATAACAATAGTTCTGGAAGCTGTTGAGATCACAGAGACTGTTTGCAATCTGTGGTTTAAAGATGGTTTAACCACTGAAGAACAAACCATGCTGACTGCGGTCTGTCTCGCGCACACAGGAGTTCCTTTACCCTCAGAAGTTACCGCAGTTACATTAGAGCCTACAGGGTCTAGTCTCAAAGACTTACAAATTGTTCTTGTAGACATGGAAGCAGACCTAAATACTAGCACCGAAAAATATATCAGTTTTTCCGAGATAAGATACATCCAAGGTGTTACAATAGAATTAATCAATCATACACCAGGAATAAACAAAGACCAAGTAGGAATTGAAATCGTAGCTCCTAATGGTGTGGGGGGTTGGGTAGTGGCTAGATCCTTAGTCAAAGGTGAGAGTAACTATGCTCCTGTTCCTCCTTCGGGTACTTCAACCATTATCGCAGAAGGTACCGCAGAAATGCCAACTTACCTTCAGATCAAACTTACTTATGTATCTACAAACACTACAGGAGAAAAACCTTACGTTCACTTATCACTGAGAACGTGGTTGTAAGGTATCTGAGGAGAACATGGCTATCTATTTAGGTTTCGGGAATCAAGATAATCTCAAGTCTTGGTTGATTCAGAAAGTTACTAAAGGAAAATACTCCCACTCGTGGATCGAATACGACTCATCTACTTGGGGTGGGCGTATGATTGTGCATGCCCAAGATAACGGTATAGTCATACAAACACCTGAAACCCTAAATAG
>QMZE01000178.1 GCA_003663025.1 Archaeoglobales archaeon | reverse complement strand
CTGAGCTTTTAGCTTCATCTCCTTCTTCTGCTTAAGAGTCTTTAACCTCCTTGCCAAGCTAATCTCATCGGACTTCGTTCTAACCTTCTTAGCGGATTCAAGCACAAGCTCTATCTCCCTGTCTATCTCATCTATCTCAGATTTAACTCCCCTAACCCTGTTCTCAAGCTTTATCTCCATCTCCCTGAGCTCTTCAATCGATACCGAATCCAAAGGGTTCCTTTTAAAAAGTTTGAAAACCATCTTCACACCTCACTCCTTTATCTCCTTCTCAATAGAAATCTCCTTCTCTACATCCTCTAAGCTCCTTTCACCACTCTCAACACTCTTCCAAGCTTCAAAAATCCTCTTCTCATCCTCATCCTCTGCAACCTCAGCCTCAACAAGCTCAACCTCAAAAACCCTGTTTAGATCACTGAGTATCTCATTGTAAGTCTTATCCTTAAGTTGCAACCTTATCAACGCACTCTCCAAAACCTCGGGTGGTATTGTAGTCAATTTCTCCCAAAGTTTTGTCTCCTTCAACTGTCTCTCATGCTTCTTGATGATTATCAAGTTGGAGACGAACGTGTGTTGCCTGTGCAAAGTTTCAAAGTTCCTCAAGTTCAGCTTAGCCTGCATGTCGAGTTGCTTTATCTCCTGTGCAAGTATCTTCTTCGTCAGCTTGTCCGCACCTATGCCCTCCTCAAACTTCTTCTTCTTAGTCTTCTCAAGCCTGTCTATTTCCTTCTTGATCCTATCTATCTGATTTCTCAGCCTTATCTCCTCCTCCATCAGCTCCCTCAAACCTATCTTGTCCAGGGGGTTCTTCCTAAACATGTCGAGCAAGCCCATACCACCACCACATCCATCTCAACATCATCCTATTTAAATTTTTCCAAAAACATCCAAAATGGAGAAAAAGTTAAATAGTTTTAGACGATCAATTGAGTGATGTATATACTGATAGTCAAATACGAGAACGATGCGGAGAGGAAGAGGATAGACTACGCTGTGGAGAGATGGGAAAAAAGGATTTCGATGGAAAAGTTAAGGGGTGTTGTGATTTTGATAAGGGGTGATGAGGGGGATTTGAGTGCCTTTGTCGAGGATATATTTTCAAGGGTTGAAAACCCAAACGAAAAGATTTCTGTCTACAGGGTTGAAATCCTTGAGCCAGATGTTGAGAAGAAGACTAGAGTCTTGGAGTATGAGGTTTCAGATGTTAAATCTATGAAGAAGTTTATAGACTATTTGATGGCAAAGATCGGTGCCTGTTTAAGTTATAAAGATGGAGAATGCAAAGTTTACAATGTTCAAACGAAGAAGGGGCTTGTAAGACTTGAGGTTTGCTTTAGGGATAAAAGAATATTCTTTAGATTTGAGGGTTACGGGAAGGGTGTGGATCATCTCGTTGCCAGAGTGGATGAGGAGGTAAGGATGTTTCTGGATTGAGGTGATGGTATGTTCGATGAGGGGGATTTCAGATGTCTGGAGAAGCTTTTGGATCCTGCAAGGGAGGTTTTGCGTTCTGGTAGGGATTTGTGTAGGGAGGATTTTGAATATAGGGTTTCTCTTTGGAACAGGATAAAGGAGAACTATGATAGGTATAGACGTGGTGAATGTGGAAGGTTCTCGGATGGTGTTGACAGAAGGGTCAGATCCGAATTTGAATACTCACTTCTAACCTTGGCCTGGTGCTTTGTCGAAAGGGGGGAGTGGTTCGATGGTGTTAAGAGGTTTAACAAACTTGAGTTGGGAGTCTTTGGAATGATCGAGAGATACGATGCCATAGAAGTTTTGAGTGTTGATGATCTGAAGAGGAAACTTGCAAGGAGAGACGAAAGGACGTTAAAGCTTTTGGAAGATTACTACATCTACATGAGAGATTGGATGGACAAAATCTTGGAAGATCCAGAAATAGGTAAGTTCGTGAAACGTTACGCAAACAACAGGTGGAAATCCTTTAGAGAGAAGATTGACAGGGCGGTAAGCTCGCTAATAACTGAGATTGACTGGCTCGGTGATACGATCGCAGCTTGGAAGAGTAAGACTGGTGAGATTGAGAAGATTAAGGAGGAGATGAGGAAGGAGGTTGAGGATAAACTTAAGAGGATTGAAGAGGAGAGGAAGAAGATTGAGATTGCTAGGAGGGAGGTTGAGGAAAAGGAGAGGGAGGTCAAGGCTAAAGAGGAGGAGATTAGGAGGGAGTTGGAGAGGGTTGAAAGGGAGAAGTTCGAGATTGAAAAGGTAAAGGAGGAAATTGAGAGGAAAGAGAGGGAAATTAAGGATGCAGAAGAGAGAATTAAGAAAGAACTCGAAAAGCTGAAATTCGTTAAAGCAGTTGAGAAGGGTAGTAGGTTCGTTACGGCTGAAGAGGTGAAAGCCTTAAAGCTGACCTTCATAGGTAGGCTTGAGAAGAAGCTTGGTGACGAAGTCAGAATTTTTGGAAGGAAGTTCAAGGTTAAGGTTGAAATTGAGAGAAACGGAGTTGGGGCTAAGCTTGAGGAGAAGAAAATCATTGGCAGAGGAGAAGAAATCGAATTCAAGGCAATTTTCGTTTATAGGGATGATAGACTTGGAGATGTCGGCATAGACACTGATCCATTAACACTTGAAGAAGTTCTGCCTTTCGTTGAGAGGGAGATGATGGGTAGACAAGTTTTTCTCTGCATAGCATCGCCAACAGGATTTGAGGGGAAGGTTAAGGAATTCGTAAATGGAGAGGAGTTTCATAAGAACTTCCTGTCGAAGCGTCTGTCCTTATGCTTGCTAGACATGGGCACTGGCGAAATCGTGTACAACAGACATGATCAAATTGCAAGGGAGTTTGCAAAGATATGTGAGATGGAGATGGATGAGGAGAAGATCGAGAAGGCTGTTAAGTGCATTAAGGCTAAATTGGAGGGTAGGGATTGGATAAAGCTTGAAGATTCTTTGGATTGCGGAGATGAAAAGGTTGTAAAGACAGCTTTTTACAGAATCGCAGATGAAGAGGGTTGGGTGGTAAAATACATTGAAGATGTTGGCTTGGTTTTGATGAAGAGGTAATTTTTATGGAGTTTTGTTTGCAAACTATTAAAAAAATTTAAATGCTTGATAAAATGAGGTGATAACAATGGTTTCCAGATGGTTTAAGCAAGATAAAAGCAAGGAATATCAAAAGGTTGAACCTAAGAGTGATAGAGTCAACAGAAAAACCTCAGGTTTTCAAATACCTAAGTATAAGCTAAAAATTGAAACGAATGTTCCGGCTGATGTTTTCATCGATGAGATGTATAAAGGAACTACTCCTCTAACTGTTGAGGTTATCAAAGGTAAACACGTAATAAGATTGCGGCGTAAGAGATTTAAAACGATTGAAAAGGTTATAGACGTTAGAAGAGATGAAACTTTGAACTTCAATCTTGAATTACCTAAATACGGCCTACTTTGGAGTTATAAGACTGGTCTTTGGGTTAGGTCGGTAGCTATAAGTTCAGATGGAAAATATGTTGTAGCTGGTAGTGATGATAAAAAGGTCTATTTCTTCGATAAAAGTGGAAAACTCTTGTGGAGTTACGATACTGGTGATTGGGTTAGATCGGTAGCAATAAGCTCTGATGGGGAATACGTTGTGGTCGGTACAGGCTATATCCTCTATGTTGGAGGTATTGTCTACTTCTTCGACAGAAGCGGAAAACTCTTGTGGAGTTACAGGACTGCTGATGAAGTTGAATCGGTAGCAATAAGCTCTGATGGGGAATACGTTGTGGCCGGTAGTAAGGATTACAAGGTCTACTTCTTCGACAGAAGCGGAAAACTCTTGTGGAGTTACAGGACTGCTGATGAAGTT
>QMZE01000177.1 GCA_003663025.1 Archaeoglobales archaeon | reverse complement strand
TCAGAATCTGCTAAGTTTAGAAGAAGGGAGCTTGAAGCTGATCTGAGGGGTTGAGATGATAATCTTACTTTGCGAAGGTAACTTGGACATGGAGTTCTTTGCAATTCTACTAGAGCAGATGGGCTTTAACAGAATGAAAGTTGATGAAGATTATATTAGAAAGAAGCTTGGACTGAATTACAGGTGGTTCAGAGTTTTACGCAGAGATATTGAAGTCTTCATATTTTATCCCAAATCTGGTGGATATAAGGTCGTAATCGATTTCGCTAAGGATACTTCACAGCAAAAAGACTGGGAGAAGAGAGGGGTTAGAAAGGTGATACTGGCTGTAGATTTGGATGATAAAAGTGTCGAAGAAAGGCTGAAGGCTGTTGAGGATGCATTGAAATCAGTTTATACGGTTGAAAAAATAGGTAATTACACATTCAAATGCAAATATGACGAAGATGAATACGTCTTTACAATAATTCCGCTTGGAGATCCGAATTTGAAGGATATGATAGAAATAGATCAGAAGGTTTGCACGATTGAAGACATAATAATGCGTTCAGTTCTTGAAGATGAAAATTTCAAGGAAATTTGCAAACAGTGTATAGAACTTTTCAAGCATAAGAGAGGTAGAAAGCCCAATCAAAAATCTCTACTGAAAATGCTTGAAGCTTTCTGTGATGATCCTGATAGAGGTATTTATGAGATTTTATCAAATATTAAGATAAATATACCCCTCCATGTCAAAGAGAGTTTAGATGAAAGTCTAAGTTAAGATTTTTCAAGTAATTTATCTATTGGTATATAAATGACTTCAATTCCAGCCTCCTTTAACAGTTCCAAACCCCTCTTATCTGCGTAATCCCTACCATAAACAACCCTCCTTATCCCAGCGTTTATTATCATCTTTGCACAGGTTATGCATGGGCAGTGGGTTGTGTAAATTGTTGATCCTTCAATGCTTATTCCAAACTTCGCAGCCTGTATTATTGCATTTTGTTCGGCATGTAGCCCTCTACAGTTGTGAACTGTGAATGATTCCGTTACAAAAGAGTTATCTCCTTTAACCTCCAAGTTGTAAACTTTCCCCTTGTAAAACTCCATTTTTACATACGAAACTGGTGTATATAGCTTTCCATTCTTAATGTATCTCATCTTCAACTTTGGATTCTTGTTTATCCTTAAGCGATATATCCTCGACTTAACACCCTTTCGTGAAGAACTGTCAAGGGTTGGCAAGATGTTCATTCTTAAACAGATTTGAAACATCTGAAGTGCGAGAATCTTTGAAGCTGTAACACCCCTAACATTAATCAAGTTTTCATAACCATCTCCTTCAAGCCATCCTCTAAGCATGTACAATTGCAATCTCGGTTTTACTCTGATCAATTCTATCGGAATCTTCTTAGTATACGCGTTTCCACCAAACAACCTTTCAAAGATGATTGCAAGTATCTTGGAAGAGAACCTCAAAAGCGTTGACGATCCTTTAATGTAAATGTCCGGCCTTAGATTGAACGTTTCTCTCATGATATTCATTATTCTCTCAACAATTTCGGATTCCTTGCTGTTCAAACCGAATGCAATTTGGTTACCTGATGTACAACCCTCAGCCAAGTAAATTCCAAAGAGCCACATAGTGTCCTCATTAATCTCAACTTCTGCAGGAATACTTGAAGATTCACCCAAATGTAGCATTCCATTCCTAACTGTCACATAGCCCCTCGGCGATCCTCCATTCACCCAATTCCAAGCCACACTTCTACGGATACCGTAAACTTTCTCGATGTAACTGTATATTCTTCCAGTATTTCTAGCTCTAAGAACATCGTAATAAACTTTAGGAGGTTTTTCAACGTACTTCGATAAGTCGAGCACTTTCAAGTTCTCAGTGGTTGTATCAAATCCAAACACAACTAAATCTCCTCTATTCAAAAGTATTGCTGGTATCCAATCCTCTCTGTAGCTTTTGAAAAATTTCTTGCATCTTCCTCTAAGGATGCTTTGACATGATTCCTTACAGATCGTTTTTCCATCAACGCATTTCACAGTCTTTACCGCCAAAACTTCGTGCTCTGGTGTCAGCCTTATCGGCAAGAGTCCTACAGGTTTAACTACGCAAATTTCCCCATTGTATTCTCTACTGACTACTTTAGTAACCTTTTGATACCGATTTCTATGTGTTAAGACCATATCACCTACTTTAATATTGGAAATCCTAACAAATCCTCTATCTGTTAAAACTCCAACTTCTGGTGTTATACAGAGTTCCTGTCTCTCACCGCTTGGAACACCCAACTTCTCCCTCAAACATCCTACATCCAGGCAGTGAGGCATTCCTGAAGGTGCACCGTTGTAACCAGTTGCAAGTATCCTCTTATCTTTAACTATAACAGCTCCAACTTTCTGTCTAAGGCATGTGGATCTCTTTGATACAACCAGAGCAAGCTCCATGAAGTATTCATCCCAACTCGGGCGTGACACAAGCAAATCTCTAAGAATGTTAATAACATTACCGTAAACCTTATAATTAGATTGACTTAAATTCCCTAGGGCTCGTGGTCTAGGGGTTATGACGTCGCCCTTACGAGGCGAAGGTCCCCGGTTCGAATCCGGGCGAGCCCATCAAATTTAAATTTTCACGATCAATTGTCTTAATGAAGGCTGTGATCATAATGGGTTCAAAGTCGGATATGGATTACGCTAGGAAGATTAAGGAGAGGATTGAGGGTTTTGGGATATGTGTTGAGATGTTTGTTGCTTCCGCACACAAAACTCCCTTGAGGGTTCTTGAAATATTGAGGGAGTATGAGGGTGAGGATGTTGTTTTTGTTACGATTGCTGGAAGGAGTAACGCACTGAGTGGTCTTGTGGATGCAAACACAACAAAGCCTGTGATCGCAGCACCACCTTACAGTGATATGTTCATTGTAGATGTGTTTTCGAGCATAAGGATGCCTTCTGGAGTTTCTCCAATGCTAGTTATGGATGCTGAGAACGTTGCCTTGGCTGTTGCAAAGATACTGGCAATGAAGTATGAAGACTTAAGAACAGTTGTTGAAGAATATCAGAGGAGGAAGAGGGAAGAGGTGATAGGTTGAAGGCTGTCTTGGCTTTGGAGGATGGGACATACGTTGAGGGGAAGGCTTTTGGTGCTGAGAGGGATGCTTTAGGTGAGATCATATTTTGCACGGGCATGACTGGTTACGTTGAAGCTCTAACTGATCCAAGTTACAAGGGTCAGATTTTGATGATGACGTATCCACTCATAGGGAACTACGGTGTTTGCAGGGAGGATTTTGAGAGTGATGGTGTTAAGGTTGAGGGTTTCGTTGTTAGGGAGTTGTGCAAGGAACCAAGTAACTGGAGGAGTGAGATGACAGTTGATGAACTTCTGAAGGAGTTTGACGTTCCTGGGATTGAGGGAGTAGATACGAGGATGCTAACAAAGAAGATAAGGATATATGGGACTATGAAGGCTGCTTTGGCTGTTGGAGATGTTGACAGGGAGGAGTTGATTGAGAGGGCAAGAACTCAACCTTCGATAAGTGATGTAGATCTCGTTGACAAGGTGTGTGTTAAGAAGCCTAGAAGGTTTGAGTCTGGTGGGAGGTTTGAGGTTGTTCTTGTGGATTGTGGTGTTAAGATGAGCATAGTTAGGCAGTTGTTGAAGAGGGGTGTAAATGTTACACTCGTCCCATACAAATATTCAGCTAAAATGATTCTTGAAATGGATCCAGATGGAGTCTTCATATCAAATGGACCAGGAGATCCTGCCAGAGTTAAGGAGACAATTGAAACAATTAGAAAACTCGTTGGTAGAGTTCCTTTGGCAGGT
>QMZE01000176.1 GCA_003663025.1 Archaeoglobales archaeon | reverse complement strand
GGATAGGATTGAGAGGGATTTGAGATCCTTTGCAGATGATGAGACTGTTGTCATAAACGTCGCATCAACTGAACCACTTCCAAATTTCAACGAGAGGTATCACGCAGATATAGAGGGATTTGAGGAGATGATAGACAGAGATGAGAGGAAGTTTGCAACCGCAAGCATGCTATACGCATACGTTGCTTTAAGGTTGGGATTGCCATACGGAAACTTCACACCAAGTGTAGGTTCGAGTCTTCCAGCATTGAAGCAGTTGGCAATTGAAAAAGGTGTTCCACATGCTGGAAACGATGGTAAAACTGGTGAGACTCTCGTAAAGACAACATTGGCTCCTATGTTTGCATACAGAAACCTAAAGATTTTGGGTTGGATGAGCTACAACATACTTGGAGATTACGATGGTAAGGTTTTGAGTCACAGTGAGAATAAGGAGAGCAAGGTTATAAGTAAGGACAAGGTTCTTGAGGGTGTAATGGGTTACTCACCATACACGATAACTGAGATCAACTTCTTCCCAAGCCTAGTGGATAACAAGACCGCATTTGACTTCATTCACTTCAAGGGGTTCCTTGGGACTACGATGAAGTTCTACTTCATATGGGATGGGATAGATGCAATCGTAGCTGCACCTCTGATCTTGGATATTGCAAGGTTTCTACTCTTTGCAAAGAAGAGGGGGGTTAGTGGTGTTGTGAGGGAGATGGCATTCTTCTTCAAGAGTCCAATGGAGACAGACATCTTAAATACGCACGAGCAGTATGTTATGTTGAGGGATTGGTTTGAGAGGCTTGCAGAGGTTTAACTTTTACGATGTTAGAGAGATTGAGAGCTACACGCTGAAGGTATCGATTGAAAATGGTAATGTGGAGAAGGTGAGAATTGACAAATCGAGGGGTAAGGCTTTTAGAGTTTTGAAGAATGGATTTTGGGGATACTTCGTTGGGGATGTTGATGAAAGGGTTGGATTGAAGTTGGCTGAGAGGAATGTCGTCTTTGAGGGTTCTTCAGATTTGTTGAAGGTTGAATCCAAGGGTAATTTTGTTCTGAAGCCAGACTTCCTGGACATTCCAATAGATGAGAAGGTGAAATTTTTGAGGGAGGTTGAGGGAATTCTGAAGGATGAGGTTGTAAGCACGAGTGTCTCATACTTTGAAAATGTGAGGAAGTTTAGATATTACGATTCAAATGGTAACGAAGTTTCCTATGAGGTTCCAAGAATAGGATTGACAATCTCAGCATTTGCAAAGGATAAGACTTTACAGTTTTACTCCAGGAGGATTATGAAGCCATCTGGATTTAAAGCTCTAAGGAATGCATACGATTTGGCTGAAGAGGTTTTGGATGTAGTTTTGAAACTTGCAAAAGCAATCCCACCACCTTCAGGATTTATGAATGTAGTTTTGGATCCAAGGTTGGCTGGAGTGTTTGTTCACGAAGCGTTTGGACATGCAGTTGAAGGTGATCACGTTCTTCAGGGTTCAAGTGTCCTTTCCAACAAACTGAACTGTAAGGTTGCATGTGAGGATGTCAACATATACGACGATCCTACAATGATGGAGTTTGGATTTTATCCGTTTGATGATGAAGGTGTGAGGTCTGAGAGGAGGGTTATAGTTAAAGATGGGATACTCAAGGATTTCCTGCATTCCAGGGAGACTGCATTTAAGTTAAATTCAAAGCCTGGAAATGCAAGGGCTGAGGGTTTGAAGTTTCCAATTGTAAGGATGAGTAACACATACTTAGATGTTGGAGATTATGAGATGGATGAGCTTTTGGAGTATGCTGATGTTTATTTGATAGGATCGAGGGGTGGTGAGACAAATCCAGCCACTGGACACTTTCAGTTCAACGCTCAATATGGATACAATGTGAGAGATGGGGAGATTTGTGAGATGATTAGAGACGTCTCACTCAGTGGATACACACTTGATATACTCAAGGATGTCAAGATTGGGAGGGATTTGAGCTTTGATCCTGGATTCTGTGGTAAAGATGATCAGATAGTTCCAGTTTCTGACGGTTCACCTCCAATACTTGTCAGAGCTTTAGTTGGTGGAACTTGACTACTCCAACCTGTTCTTATCGAGTATGGACATCAACTCACTGAGATCGAACTCACATATACCTATTGCAAAGTCCGCAGATCCGTAAGAAACGATCAACCTGTCATCTATGACAAAGGAACCACATGGAAAGACTACAAAGGGTCTGTCACCGTATATCTCATATATCTCCCTAGGTTCCATTATGTAGTGAGGAGTTACAGCTGTTACCTCCAAATCCCTATTCATCGTCATTGCAAAAACCCTGTAAGCCTTTGACTCCCTCTCAAGTCCATGAAGTAGAAAGAGGTATTCCCCTTCAACCTCAACTGGTGGAGAACCCCATCCAACCCTATCCTCAAATTCAGACTCCTTCATAACCACAACAGTGTTTAGAACTGTTGATTCTTCACAACCCTGACATATTGCATCTACATCGCTTACAGTGAGGTAAAACTTCTCTTCACTTGTGTGAGGTCTGTGAAAGAGCTTTAGACCATCTCTAGACTTCACAAGGAAGGCATCCTTGTCGCTCACAATACTCCTCCTCAAGTTCTCTGGAAATCTATGAACACATATCTTCCTCCATCTCTCCTCCCTAATTGCGGTGATTGGGAGTGTCCTCTCAACCCTTATGTGGGGATCGAAGTATGCAACAGTCCTACCACAGTAAGTCATGAATAGGTTTCCATCTATGACAACTACCCTTGGATCTTCAACACCCCATATGTCATACTTCCATCCTGGATATATGACGATGTCAGCTGAATGGTGTGAAATTGAATTTGAGAGGTCATCAAATGTAATTCTGATTTCTGCAATTGCACTTGCGTAAACGTAGTATCCAACGACTATCCTTGCATATATGAATATTTCATCGTCGATCATTATCATAGTTGGATTGAATACCGTTACGGGGTTTGAGATTGGAAACCTCTTGAGATGAATTCTGTCTGCTGTTATAACATTTAACCTCTTTGCAATGTCAACGGTGTAGTTCTCTCTTCTTTCTAAAATTTCGTGAAAGTTCTCCGTGAATTTGAACATGAATGAAAAGTTTTGATAATAAATATAACTCTATCGATTGTGCAATATTTCCATGAAATTTTTACAAAGCATTGATGACACAGATGGTATTAAAAGGGGTTGTTATGGGGAAATAGGCGAAACATCGATCATTAGGAAAACCCAACGTTAGCAAATGATAGAAATGGGCTTGCTCGAACTGAACTTTTGCCTCGTTAGGGTCTTAAAAAGGCTGGAAAAAGGATTTCCAACGATTTGGTCAAAGGTGACAAGCAAAAAGTGGATAAAGTGATTATGGAGTCTAAGACCAAAGGAATTAAGGGAAAGCTTGATGCAATTCCAGAATTGGTGTAAGTTGAATTATGGTTACGAATCACAATGCAGATATCACGACACTTCTAACTTCTTAGAATAGCTTTACAAGAGAACGGGAGATGAATTCGGGAAGTTAAAAGAAATTCTTGAAAGACTGCAAAGGTCAAGCAAAAAGCACAATCCAATCATCCTTAGAGAGGAAATCTGGAAGGCAAGTTTATCTTCATTCATTAAAAGAAATATTTCAATGGTTATCTTTGCATCCTACACGGGATTAAGACATGATGCAACGATCGGCCTTTAGTGAATTTGAATATGCACTTAAGAGAAATCTACCTATGTTTTGGATACCTGAAGGGAAGGATAAGGAGAAGTTTCCGTATTGGGTCCATCTTCATCCCGTAGTAGTGAAATGGGTTAAGCCTGTAATTGTATTCAAAG
>QMZE01000175.1 GCA_003663025.1 Archaeoglobales archaeon | reverse complement strand
GTATCTCAATTTCCACTCCTACCCTTAAAGATTGCAGTAGAAAACTGTGGGATACTTGTTGAGATAGGTGACAAGTTGAGTGTTAAGGTTCCATTGATTGAAAGGGTTGAGAAGTTGAAAAATCTCAAGATATTAAACGTTTCAAACTACAAGATAGATTTGGAAGGTCTTGAGATATACAACGTTCCACTTTCAGAACAGACCAGTGTAACATCCGAGATATACAGATTCCTAAACGAAAACAGGGGTAAGGTAATAGTAATTGATGGTATAGATGTTCTCTTCATATACTACAATATCAAAGAAGTTCTGAAGGATCTTGCTGGATTGAAGATTGCATTGTCTGATTCAACAATCTTCTTCTTTGTGAATTATGAAATAATGATGAAGAGGGATCTTGCACTTCTTGAAAGTATTGCGACGACAATCGTAAGGTTTAGGGGTTTCTTGGGTAGGGAGATAGTTAGATACGGTTACATACTCAAGACTCTAAGTCCGATAAGGTGTGAGAGTGTGAAGATATGAAGTTTGGGATTGGAAAGCTGGATGAAATGTTGGGTGAAATAAAGATGGGGAGTGTAATTCTAATAGAGGGTGTAGGTGACATACCCCTAATACTATCAAAGAAATTCTTGAGGAATGCAACGGAGATGGGTTTAAATGCCTTTGCAATGGTTCCTGAGAGGATTGAGAGGTTACTGTCAGATTTAAATGTGAGGATAATTGAGTCGAGTGAATACACATGTTACGAGTTGTTTACAATCTCTCTAACAATAAAGAGGATTGAGGAGAGGGTTGGATTGATAATGACCTTTCAACAACTCCTTTTAATACACGAGCTTGGTAAGGTTTACAGTTTACTAAGGGAGGTTTGTCAGCACGTTAGGGAGAGTAGTGGAGTTGTAATAGTTACAATTGACAAGAGGTTGGCTGACGAAAGAACCCTTGCAGTCTTTGAGAGTGAGGCTGATTACGTGATAGATGTTGAGGAGAGGATTGAGGGTTTGAGTGTAAGGAGGGGAATAAGGGTTAAGAAGTCCGTTGAGAATCTACCCAGTGAGTTCTATGAGTTGAAGATGAACGATGAGATACACATAGGAGATGTGATAGATTAATTGATGTGTCGGATGTGTTAACTTAAGCTAAGATAAACATTAATTATTTACATCTAAGTTTCTCATAATAAGTATTCCGATCGATTGTTGTTGACTATCCTTTATAGCAATAATTGTTTCCTTAAGTTGACACATCCAATGCGTCAGAAATCGTATTTATCTCCAACGCTTAACTTTCAACAGAATGCTCGTAACCTCTAAACTCAACATCCTCAACACTCCCATCCTTCCTCACAATTCTAACTCCAAAACCTTCAACAACCTCTCCAATGCATACGTGTTCGCAGATGTTCGATGTGTATAGAAGCTCGTAATCCCCACCCGAATACAAAAATAGATCTAAAGCCTTCTCATAACTGACAAACTTCGTCAGGTGATTCAAAGGAATTCTATCTTCGTATATCATTATTCCAACTTCACTCATCTCGGAGATCTGATGTAGAGATATTGCAAGACTGTCACTTATATCTGTCATCGCATTTGCATGCTTTGCAATTCTAAAACCCTCAAAAACCCTTGGCTCTGGCTTAAATAGACTTTGAGGGTATGCTAAATTTTCCCTGCTCAAACCACTCATGAGTTGCTCCAAACTGAGTTGGGCTTTTCCAAGTAAACCAGTTATGCAAACCTTGTCACCAACCTTCGCTTTATCTCTTCCAACAAACCTCTTAAAAACACCTATTGCAAAACCCGATATGTGAAGTTCCCTACCAAAGTCCGTATCCCCTCCAACGATTGCAACATCGTATTTTTTTGCCAAATCCCTCATACCAAGGAGTATCCTATCAAAATCTCCAATCCACCTATCACTCAACGTTATCGTGTATAGGAAGAAGAGTGGCTTTGCACCACATCCCGCCAAATCACTCAGATTTACAGCCAAAGCTAAATGTCCAACCTCTTCAGGCTTTATTCCCCTTGGTAGGTCTGTTTCTTCGTGTATGCAGTCAGTTGTGAGTGCAAGTTTCACTCCAACATCTACAACCGCACAGTCGTCACCAATCCCTACGATGACATCATCCCTTTTAACTTCAAGCATTTCCCTTGCAACTCTTATAAGATTAAACTCACTTCTCATACTTTTTTTGAGATCTAAAATCTAAAAGCTTTTGCCTTGTGAAACATTTTCAGATTTTGTGAGTATTTGAGAGCTTGACACACCTTTCTGAATCTACGCCTGTGACTAAAGACCTCAGCTGAGGGGCGACGGATTGGGTTAAGGATATGGAGTTCCCCGAGAGAGGTTACTCTGAAAGGGGGCAAGACCGATGATTTACGCTAACCTTAAGGAGTTGAGGTTAATGTTTAATGCAGATGTTTGACCAATGTGGACATCCCTGAACACCTCTTATCAGTTTGGTAACTCAAGACTTAAAAACAAAGAACAAACCTTATGCGATGATCTCACCCTGGGATATTGAGGGTTACGTGGATTACGATAGGTTGATTAGAGAGTTTGGAATGAAGCCATTTTCAGAAATCTTGGACAGAATTCCAAATCCGCATCCTCTGATGCGTAGGGGAGTCATATTTGGTCATAGGGATTATGAGAGGATACTGAATGCAATGGACAGATGTCGGGATTGGGCAGTCATGTCTGGATTTATGCCATCTGGTCTCCCACACCTTGGACACAAGATGACGATGGATGAGATCGTCTGGCATCAGTTTGTTGGTGGGAAGGCTTTCGTTTGCATTGCGGATATGGAAGCAAGATACATAAGGGGATTGAAGTTTGAGGAAACTAGGAGATTGGGAGAACTTTACATAAGGAGCATTGCATCGTTGGGATTGAAACCAAAGAACTGCCTAATATACTATCAGTCTGCAAGTAGGTATGTTAGGGATCTGGCAGTTGAGCTCTCATCCGAGGTTAACTTCAGTGAATTGAGGGCTATATACGGATTCTCCTCTGAGACGTCTCTTGCAAAGATTTTCATACCAATGATTCAAGCTGGTGATATACTTCATCCACAGCTCAAGGATTTTGGGGGATTTAAGCCTGTAGTAGTTCCAGTTGGAGCAGATCAAGATCCTCATCTGAGATTGACTAGAGATCTTGCAAACAGGATAAGTATATTCTCATTTGAGAGGATAGATGGAGGTGTTAGGGTTAGGAGTAGGAAGGGGAGTGAGTATTTGGAGAGGGTTAGGGATCTTGGATTCGAATTCAGATCTTACGAGAAGCATGTTGATCTGTTTGGAGATCCTGAGGAAATTGAGAATGTTGTTAGAGAGCTTGAGGTTGACTTGGGTGGATACGCATTTATACCTCCTTCTTCGATATACCACAAGTTTACAACTGGATTGAGAGGGGGAAAGATGAGTTCAAGCAAGCCCGAGAGCTACATATCTTTGTTTGACAAACCTGAGGATGGGGCTAGGAAGGTAATGATGGCTTTTACGGGTGGTAGAGTTACAGCTGAGGAACAGAGAAGGCTTGGAGGGAATCCTGAGAGGTGTGTGATATTTGAGCTTTACACCTATCACTTTGCAGATGACTTTATGCTTGAGGAGATTGAAAGATCTTGTAGAAATGGGGATCTACTTTGTGGGAAATGCAAGAGACAACTATCTGAGATTGTAAGCGAGTTTCTTAGGGAGTTTCAGGAGAAGGCTGAATCGATAAATTTGGATGATTTTGAGATTCTAATTTAACCATTTTGCAATATTCTTTGCAAGTTTTATGTTGTCGGCTTTTGTTATGTAGCTGTCTAGGAACATTGCAT
>QMZE01000174.1 GCA_003663025.1 Archaeoglobales archaeon | reverse complement strand
CTTATATCTGCAATTCCATAGGCACACGACTGAATCATACGACATATATCACAGAAGATAGATGCCTTTGGCTCTTTGTCTGCAATCTTAAGAACACTCTCATTAAATTTATCACCCAAAGCTTCTTTGAGAGCATTCTTAACAGCTTTCTCCCTCTTTCTTCGATCTTTATCAAAAGGTTCAGCTAAGAAAAAGGTGTCTCCTTGAATCTCAACTACCTCACTACACTCACGACCCGTTAACGGACAATAAAATATCATAAAGAAGGCTTCAATATCACAGCATTCTCAACACTCGCCTTAAACTTACCAGGATCTGCCTTCAAACCAATCTCACCGTAGTGCATTGGTATGAAGAACTTTGCCTTTATATCTTTCGTAGCCTCAATTGCTTCATCCACATCCATCGTGTAAGTCCCTCCAATTGGGAAGAGTGCAATATCAACTTCAATCTCCTTCATCTCTGGAATTCTATCCGTATCCCCAGCGTGATAAATCCTAACATTATCAACTTTTACTACGTATCCAACACAGCAACCCTTCTTGTGATATGGTTTATCGATGTTGTAAGCTGGGACGGCTTTAATCTCAACACCCTTTACGTTTGTAGTCTCTCCAATTGATATCTCATAAGTCTTGTATCCTTCAACTACGCAACCCTTTGGATGAACTACAATTGTATCCGATTTTGCCAGTATTCTGATTGACCTCATATCGAGATGGTCGAAGTGATCGTGTGTTATCAGTATCAAATCAGCCTTCTCAAGCTCTGTAACTTCGTAGGGATCTATGTAGATTACAACAGAGTTCTTTATTCTAAATCCAGCATGCTTCAACCAAGTTATCTCAACGTTCTCATATCTAAATGTGCTTTCGGTCATAAACAAATTTCACTCAAAAGATTTAAACCTTTACCCATCCCTCAGATTATGATTATAACGGATGATCACATGCACATCTACAACCACCTAAAGCTTAAGGCTTTGGAGCAGTTCAAGAATGCTGGAGGGACTCATGTGTTTTTGGTGAACCTACTTAGTAAGCACTACGGATTGAAGCCAAACAAGCCTGAAGATTTCCTAGAGATCTTTGAAAAACATATAAGACTTGTTGAAAAGGCCAACAAAATTGTGAGGGCTTTTGCAGTTATAGGTGTTCATCCCGCTGAGATAACGTTGTTGGGTGATAGGGTTGGCTTTGAGAGAGCTGCTGAGATAATGAAATCAGCTTTGGATTTGGCTGGGAGGTTAATTGAAGAAGGTAGAGCTGTGGCTTTGAAGAGTGGAAGACCACATTACAAGGTTTCAAAGGATGTTTGGAGGTTGAGCAATGATGTTATGTTGCATGCCTTTGAAGTTGCGAAGGATGTGGGATGTGCCGTGCAACTGCACACAGAATCTTATAGTTATGAGGGAATGAGGGAAATTGCAGAGATGGCTGATAGTGTTGGTTTGAAGAGGTTTAGGGTAGTCAAGCACTTCTCCCCACCGAAGGTTAAGGAGTTTGAGGATTTGGGTTTGTTTCCATCCGTTATATGCTTGAACGACTATGCGTTAACTGCGGCAAAAGAAGGGGATAGGTTCATGCTTGAAACTGACTACATAGATGACAGGAATAGACCTGGAGCTGTTTTGGGTCCAAGAACAGTTCCAAGGAAGGTTAGGGAATTGTTAAGGCATGGATTTGATGAGGACTTCATCTACAAGATTTGTGTTGAGAACGTTGAGAGGGTTTACGGTGTTGAAGTTGAGGAGATCTGTCCTTAAGGGACAAATTTAAAAGAAAAGTGTTGCTCCAAAAATGGTGGTTAATAAATACTCATGTTGGTTGAGATCTAAAGGCAAATGGAATTCCAAATTTGACAAATTCGGAAAGCCTAAAGAAACTTTAAGATGAATCTTACAGCTATTAGGAGCAAAATTGTAACTAGTATCTTTCTAACGGTAGCCAATTTAAGTTTTCTGTGTGCAACGTAACCCGCAAGGTATCCAGAGATCATGGCTGGAATCGATGCAAAAACTATAACCTCCCAATCAACACCTCCGAGATGCACGTATGTTATAAAGCTCGTTAGAGATGAGAAGGGGACACTCAGGGGTGTTACAGTTATTGCAATCTTTGGATTCATTCCAAAGAGTAGGAGTAGAGGTAAGATGACACCACCACCCCCAACTCCCAAGAGTCCAGATAAAAATCCAGACAAAGCACCTATGAAGATTAATATTGGAATTGAAATCTTTTCCTTTCCTTTAAATCTTCCAATTGGAAGTGTAGTTGTAATTACAACGAAGATTAAGAATGAAACAAAGGCAAATCCAACAATCTTACTTGGAATGGAAATGGAAACAAAGGCACCTATAGGTGCAAATGCAATCGATGAAATTATCACTGGTAGAGCAATCTTGGGCTTGAAAAATCCACTTTGAATGTTGTAAAACGTTACCGAAAGAGTAGTTACAACGTTTACAAATAGTCCAGCAGACCTTGCGTATGTGAATGGGACACCTAAGATGACGAGTATTGGTATAAGGGCTATTGCAGAACCCAATCCACACAGAGCAAATACGAAGGAGACTGTGAATGAAACTACGGGAATCACAATGTTCATGAGGTTAACCTCTTCATATTGCCCCCTTCCACTCTTCATCACTTAAAGGATACTGTTCAAGACACGTTGGAAATTTAAGGCATGGTTTCTCTCCATCTCTGTAACAACTCAGTTCGTTCAACTCCAATCCAAGCTTTAACACCATATCGACGAAAGGAGCCTCCACTTTGGGTTTAAAAATTGTAACTAAAATTGTAGCTATATAAACAGCAGTTCTGCAGTCTGGATAGTAGGATTTATGTGCAGCATAAAACACCTTTTTGACCTTTAAAGCGTAGCCTACAGCTATGAGGAGAAATCTGTTTGGCGCAATTGTGACCCTCTGTATCTTATCTATGCCCGTTAATGCTCCTCTGGCTATAAGAATACCTGTAATATCGACTATTTCAGCATTGAGATTTTCCTTTGCATGTTCAACTACCAACTTGGCATGCTCTATCTTCTTGTAGCGTTCTTTGATTAGATACCACAGCAATGTTGATTTGTCTATACCACTCATTGTAAGCACGGGCATCGATCAAATTTAACGTCGATATTAAAAAGCAACCGATGGACATCTAAACATGAACGTCTGCGTTCTATACTCTGGAGGTAAGGACTCAAATTTGGCTTTACTTAAAGCTCATGAGGAGTTTAAAGTTGTTTGCTTGGTCTCGCTCACTCCTAAATCTGAGGAGAGCGTTTTGTTTCACTATCCCAACACTCAACTTGTAAAACTCCAAGCAGAATCACTTAAGCTACCTCTAATAATGGAAAAATGCTTGGATGATGAGGAGAGTAGTCTAAACGCTTTATACAAAGCACTAGGAAAAGCTAAGGAGTTGTATGAAGTTGAGGGTGTTGTTACAGGTGCCATAAGATCCACGTATCAAGCTACGAGATTTCAGAAGATTTGTGACGATTTGGAATTGTGGTGCTTCAACCCTCTCTGGCTGAGAGATGAAGTTGATCTCCTCAAAGAGGCTTTGGATTTTGGTTTTGAAATAGTTTTTACGAGGGTTGCTGGCTATCCTCTAACCAAGTCTATGCTTGGTAAAAAGATAACGAATGAGACTGTCAGAACACTCAGAGAGATGGGAGAGTTCATAAATCCCGCTGGCGAAGGTGGTGAATATGAAACCTTAGTTTTGAACATGCCACTGTTCACGAAGAAGCTTAAAATAGTTGATTGTGTGGTTGTTGGTGGTGAATACGATGCCACTTTAATCGTTCAAAAGGCTGAACTTTATGAGGTAAGTTTTTAAAATATCTGTGTATGCATGTATGTATGCCAAAGACGATAGCTGATGATGTTTACG
>QMZE01000173.1 GCA_003663025.1 Archaeoglobales archaeon | reverse complement strand
TCTCTTCGCTCTTGGCATGGCTTACCCCCTTCGGGTTTTCAAGTAACGGGCGGCGGCGCAACCGCCGCCCGAAGTTACCTAACGCCCCTCTTCTACGGGGCCGTATCAATACACCCGAAGGTGTCAATGGCCGTCGGAATCATCAACGGCCGCGAGCCGACACCAACGAAAAGCTGCTCGCCGTTTTCCGTCAGCCACACGTTGATGGACATGTCCATGCCGCCATCAGTGTTGGAGATTCGAGACGGGAGCTCCCGAAGCAAACGACCGCTGCCAATGCCGAGCTCGGCGCCGATATTCGGGATCGCCCCGAAAGAGGCGTCCAACCGACCTTCGGCAACCCGAACAATGACTTTCGTGGGGGTCATAAACGGCGTACTCACACCGGTCTGAGGGTGCGTGTACCGACCGTTATAGGTCCACATGTCATAGGAGTAGTTCCCAATTTCAATGGTACCGCGGTACTTGCCGCCGCCGCCGCGCATTTCCATGGGGGGCACCGTACCGATAACGATACGGCGGTTGTCATACAACGCCTGTACTTGCGCGGCGTTGATGAAATTCTGAAAAGCCGTATCGCCGAAAATGAGCTGATTCGCATCAGCAAGGCCATTGCCACGAATGACATCAGCCAACGCGTCAATATCACCCATCATTTGCTTTCCGGTCGCCGAAGCCCACGCTACACCGGCGTCCGGCAAGTGAGTCGCTTTCGGCTTGTAGTCGATCGCATAGACCGACACGCCCGCCGAGTCGGTGAGCGTCACCGTCCCGGTTTGCATGACCTGAGACGCCTGGAGCTCCATCGCACGTCGAATCTTACGCTCGACCTTTTTGGCGCCCATAAAAGCCCGGGCAATCACGTTACCGCGAAAATCCGGGTCCTCAAACGAGTCCTGGCCAGGCGTACGCTTGATGAGATCGTGCGAATTGAGCGCGATACTTTCCTTGTGGATCGGGGGTACGAAGGACTTGTTCGAGTAGATATCGTTCGCATTCGCACGATACCCGACCGACAAATCTTGGATGGCAATAGACACGTCCTCCTGACCACGGACAACGTCGATCTCAACCTCGGCGCTGTTGTGCATATTGCCCTTAGGAGATTGGAACAAACCAGCCATAAACGACGTAGGCGCCGCCTGCTGGTTATACATACGAATCATTTTTCTGGTCGTTGTACCTGACACGATACGCCTCCTTAAGCGTTATCCAGGATATTCAATTCCTGGACATCGGTTGAGGTAATGCCGTAATCGCGGAGCTGGTCCAGCACCACGGCGTCAACATTACTATCGTCGCCATCGGCGTCAATAACGAGCCGTTCTTTCCGAACGGCGCCGCCAACCATCGCCCGGACGGACACGTCACCCGCACCAGCGGCCACGACCTGATAAGTCAGCACAGCTTTCGGGACGCCGTTACCGGCGGTAGACCCGCCCTTGACGAAAATAACGAGCTTATCACTCGCCGTACTCCGCGCTAGGATCGTCCCCTCCAGAAGCGTATCAGCGCCCGCCAGAGTAAGGAGCTCGTCTCGAAATTCCGCATCCTGTAGGATGACGCTCCCGAGGTCGTTGTTCGTGTTCGTAAGATTCGCCATTTTTTAATCCTCCAATCCGAGAGCTTCGGCCACAACGGCGGCCACCTTTTCGCCGTCAGCTTCTCCAATCGGGGCCGCAGCGCCGTCACCGGCCGCAACTTCAGGGTCGTCCGCCTGCCGAGCCTCAATGTCCCGGCGATTCAGCCCCGCGGCCAAATACTGGGACCTGAGTTTTTCCGTCATGACAGACCCGTCGGCAATAGCCGTGTGGGCCGTCTTGAGGTCGCCTGACGCTTCGCCCATAACAAGATGAGCCTCCACACGGTCACGCTCGGCCGTCGCGCCGAGGTCAAAAACCTCCGCGTAAACTTCCGGGTGCGACTCCCGCAATGTTTTAATATCCATTTCCTCCGCCTCCGTTTTTTGTTCGCCGCCAGAGGCGACACCTTCTGAAACAACGCCTCGGACGCCATCGATCATCCCCCGACGTTCGGCCTCTTCGGCTAAAACCGTCGCCCCGCGCCCGAAATCGGCGTTTACCGTAGCAGCTTCTATCTTACGCCCTTTCGCCACGGCGTCAACAAAAACCTCGTGTAACGCGTCCAGCTCGTCACGTACCGCCGCCTGGCCCTCAACCGTCCGAACGTCCGGGACTTTTAGAGGCGCCTCGGTACTCGTGACCGATACCTTATTGTCGCTTACGAAAAACGTAGCCGCGACGCCAATACTCCCGACCCGCGATGCCCTGTTAGCGGCTATAATACTGTCCGCTTGGCTGGCGATTGCGTACGCAGCCGACGCACATACGTTATGTGCCACCGCCCGCATCGGCTTAGTTACGTTCTCCAACGCCGCCAAGGTGTCGAACAGCCCCGAAATGGACCCGCCCGGGCTATCGATCGCGAGCGTGATTTCGGTTACAGTCGGGTCCTGCTCGGCGTCCGCCAACGCCGCCGTTATTTGTGCGTAAGTGGTGTTCCCCCCGCCGAACCACCGAGCGAACAGATCCGGCTTTTGGGTAAGCACCCCCGTTATTTCAATCTGAGCCTTATCGCCGGCAACCGTGAGGACCCCCGAATCTGATCGATCCCGGGCTTCATACTCCGCCTGCTGCTCTGCGTTTGGCATTCCCCCTGAAGCTAACGCCGCCTGCATCGCCTGAAAAAAGTTCGTGTCCAGAAGCCATTGCATGTTTTCCACTCCCCGCAGTTATTCCACCTGATGGCCCTGTGCCATAATATTGAATACCTCAAGCGCCGCCAAATTGTCTTGTACGATAAACTCAAGGGTGTCCCCGGAGCCAAGCCGAAGTGTGACCCCGTGTTTATCCTGCCCCGCGTACGTTATCCGAAATCGGGCACCGTACGAACCGGCCGGCGCTTTTTCGGTATACGTGAAATCGTACCCAATGAGGGCTAGATCACCGTTCGTTTTTACGTTCCATAAATTCTGTTTCACTCCATTAGAAACCCGCAGCACGCACCCCTGTGTAAGGCCGCCGGCGATCCCGCCAAAGCCGGAGTCTTCCATAACTGTTCCGTCTTGCATGTAGCCTAAAATACGCGTTATGTCGATTTCAACATCACCCCCGACCGGACCGATCTGGAAAATCTTAGACGTCGTGGAACCGTCAACAGCTAAATTGGCCGTCGCATGTATGACACTTGACCCGACCGAAAAAACATTATCGAGCGGCGAATCTAACGTTATTACGTTCCCCACGGTAGCGCCAAGCTGGGTCCCGAAATAAAAAGCCCCGCCGAGGTCGAACACACCAACGTACGTGCCGTCAATAAAGCCGGTCACGTCCGCCACCGAGATAGTCAGATCATCAACCGCCGTTGGCGACGTGAGCGCGGTAGGCGCACCGGTCGCCATAATAAACTTAAGATCCAACGCACGGCTATGCTGGTCCTGGATGTTAACATCAAGCCCGCCATTTGTTACCTTCGCCGTCTCGCCACTGACGACGCCCTCAATATGTAACCGCCGTAACTCGGTCATTACACTATCCACCATTCCGTGCCGTCACGCTTTACGGTAACCGTCTCATGCTGCGGGACAAGCGAAAAGTCCGTACCGCCGTCCACCGTACCACTAAGGGCAACCACATTTGCCGACGAATCACGCTTTTTAATTTCCAGCCGCGTAACACCGAAACCCGCGGCCGCGTCAAGATCAATAACAATCTGTTCGGCTGTCGCGTCTACGATAAGCGTAGCCGATTCGCCCGGTACGTACGGTGTGGAATTTACGTGGACCGTCGGAATGTCAATGAAAACCCGCGGACCGCCGCCCCCGCCACCGGCTACAATAGGAGCTAGCCGGGGGAATTTTATCTCTCCGGCTTTTTCCTCTCGACCGTCAATGGCCACAAAGAGCTTATTACTTT
>QMZE01000172.1 GCA_003663025.1 Archaeoglobales archaeon | reverse complement strand
TGGTGTGAATGTTGAAGTTACTGGTAACCCAGTTCTCGATGTTTAGATAATAATAAGGAGTGTCCAGGATAGCTTTAGATTAACTGCAAACTTTGCAATTATAATAATTGTAATATTGTTATAGTGTTTAGTGATGATGTAAGTAGGAAGAGGCTTGCACCGATGCCCTTTGTAATTTCTATTATGTCTGTAACCATTGTCATAGGTTTGATGCCAAATTTGGGAATTAAGATTAACAGTCATCTATCCCCGATGATCACTATAAGGTTTGACAATAGATTACGCTGCCCATGTTCAGAGTAGGTTTGAGGAGAAGAGGTTGAAAGGTAAGGACAATGCCATTGTTGCATCTGTTACAAAAACGGGTTTGCCTGTTTTAATTTCCATGATAACTACTGTGATAAGGTTCATGTCGATGGCAGCAACAAAAATTCTTACTTAGTTTGGTATTTTGATGTCTTTGGGTTTAGTAGTAGCTTAAATACTTATGATGACTTTTCTACCTGTAGTCTTGAAGATTACAGATGATAACGTTGTGAGAAAAGAGGTCTCAATTGAACGATTCCTCATTCCCATCTCAAAGATTACAGTTTCAAATCCCACGAAGATTTTGATTGTAGCGTTAGCTCTCATAGTATTCGGTGCTTATGCTGGAACACAAGTTAAACTTGAGACCGATAGAATGAAGTATTTTCCACAAGATCTTCCAGCAATAGTTAGATTTAAGGAGTTGGAGAGGATAGTTGGAGGACAGAATACCTTTGTCGTTGTGCTGAACTTTGATGAGCTGAATGCAAAAACTCTAAAAGAGATTGACGATTTGTCCAAATACATCCTGGAAAGAGAAGACTTGGTTTACGACTACGATTCTCTTTCAAGTTTAATTAAGAGGTTCGCAGGCAAGCTACCAGAAAGGGAACTATCTTTGATAATCTCAACAAGAATTCCCAAACTTGATAGATTCTATTCTGATGGATTACTTGCAATATACTTCAAGACAAATGCAGATACTCACGATAAGAGATTGAAGCTTTGGAATGAACTTAAGAGCATGTTCCTTGGGGGTGGCATGGTATTGTAACAGGTCAGACGGTTGTCATGACCGAGATGGGTGTTGAGATGGTAAAGGCTCAACTCACTATGACGAGTGTTGCATACACGCTCATAGTTGCCCTCCTATTTGCCATTCATCGATCAATTACCAGAGCTGTAACTCCTTTACTTGCAATAACTACCGTAATTGGAATCATAAACATCTACATGGTTTTATTTGGTATCAAGCAGACTATGTTTTCGATTGCAATGAATTCGATCACGTTGGGTTTGGGTATAGACTACTCTATTCGCATAACTGAGAGATACTTTGAAGAAAGGATGAACTTTTCACCAACTGAAGCTGTGAGGAGGACGATTGAGAGAACTGGTAAGGCTATCCTAACATCTGCACTAACTACTGCTGGTGGTTTTGGAGCTTTAGCCTTCTCAAACTTTCCGGTAATCCACGATTTTGGAATCTTAGCATTCATTTCAATAACTTTCAGCTTACTATCAGCCCTCAGTTTCATTCCTGCATTCTCATATTTGTAAATGTGTTTGCACTCCTTTGCTTGATGATTGCCTTTGCAAGAAATAAAGAAAAGACTAAGCTTGCCTTGACTATATCTCTAAAGTCTTTCATCCGTATTCTCTCGATGGTCATAGCAACCGTAACCCTAATTGGATTGATTCTGGTTTTGTGTCAAGGGATCAAATTTCCAGAACAATCGGTGAGCAATCTGGATTTGGTGGAATAATTACGGTTGCTGTGCTGGGTGCAATTCTCCACATTCCATCCATAGTTTCATTTCCACTTGCTGGATCACTCCTAAAGCGTCGGTAACTGTGGTTGCAGTTTTTATAACTACACTCACCATGATTGGAGTTGTAACGCTACAGTTGAAGTGAGGGAGCTTGGAAAAAGGTTGGCAATACTCAGGAACTGTTTGAGCTTTTTCTTGGAATTGTTATTGGGTGGTTGGTATGAAGCAAGATTTGGCATTTTTTAGATTTGTTTTGAGTGTTGCCATCATCTTAATTTTGATATTCCCAGAAAAAAGTGAAGATGTGTTTGCAGTTTCATTTAATTTCTTTATTGAAATGATTTTGATTCTTCCAGCTATCGTAATGTTGATGGGTTTGTTTACCGTTTTTGTTCCAAGGGATTTGGTTGTAAGGTATTTGGGTAAGGAATCTGGAATAAGGGGAATTTTTGTTGCAATGCTCATGGGGCTTTGCCTACTGGACTCTACATAGCTTTTCCAATAGCTTCAACTCTAATCAAGAAAGGTGCAAGGATTTCAAACATAGTTATCTTTCTTACTGCCTGATCATGCATAAAAATACCCCAAGAGCTTGTGGAGCTTGAGTTCTTGGGTTTCAGGTTTATGTTGGTTAGATTGACCTTGGTGGCAATCTCTGCAATCTTCATGGGTCTAATCATCGAGTATCGTTGTAAACGGTAAGCTATTTAAATGGTAAACGTAAACCAATTTTGTATGGCTTATGAGAGTTGCTTAGATGCGATATTTACGAGAGTCTCAATTAGGAGATTTAAACCAGATCCAATTTCGGAGGATGTAATTAAATTAATACTTGAAGCTGGAAATTCTGCCCCTTCTGCTGGAAATTTACAAGCTAGAGATTTCATAGTTATTAGAGATAGAGATACAAAGCTAAGACTCGCCAAAGCATCATTGAGACAGATGTTTATTGCAGAAGCACCAATTGTGATTGTCGTGTGTGCAAACTATCCTAGATCGATGAGGATTTACGGTGAGAGGGGTAGGCTTTATGCTGAACAAGATGCAACAGCAGCTATTGAAAACATCCTGTTGGCTGTGCACATGCTTGGATTGGGTGGAGTTTGGGTTGGAGCCTTTGATGAGAATGAAGTGTCTAAAATACTTGAAATACCACCCCACGCAAGACCTATGGCTATAATACCCATTGGTCATCCAGCGGAAAAACCTGAAAGAAGACCAAGGTATCCCATTGACTACCTAACGCATTGGGAAAGGTGGTAACAATGATTACATTCTTTTGTAACTCAAAAAACTTTTTTTGCATCATCAATGTAAAGTAAATAATCGTCTTCATCGAAGAACTGATGATAAAAATTGGCATGAAGCTTCTCAGAATGCTTAAACAATTTGTATAACTCCTCATCCTCACAGTCAACTGCAACATCTTTAACGAAGTTCTTTAGCTCTTGATGTCTTATAAGTGGTTTTTGATTCCTTATGATACTTAAAGCGTTTAACAAGCTAACAATCACACCCCAAAGGTTCTCGCATGCTTTAGACATTTCTTTTTTATCATAAAGCTCTTTAAAATTTTCCATGTATTCTTCAGCTTGTTTTAAATATTTTTCAACCTTCATGTATAGACATCTCTCCTAGGATATATTGTAATTTCTTCTGAATCTATAATAAATTTTTCAAGTTTAACTGAGATAAAAGATCCAGCGAAAATACCATAATCCCTTAGGATTTCCCAAGAGCCCTTAGAGATGTATAATTTATCAAATATTAACATTGTTAAATTCTATAGAATTATCTCTTAGTTCGGAGATTTCTTCCTTTTCTATTAAGATTCCTTATATTTTTCCAAGTATCCTAGACCCCATTTGTATAATAAGTTTCTTGTATAATAAGTTTCTTTTAGATACATAGCCCTGTCAACTTAACCACCTTAAATGATTATAATACGGTATGAAGAGCTTACAGAACAAGTTCCAGTTTACAACTGGCTTCTTGGCTACAATTGAGCGGAAGAATATCTTTACTCGTTGCTTGAAAGAAGAGAACACGGACTCAACTAAGCTACGCCTTCCGAAAGGTTTCATGTTCGAACTCCAGCTTTAGGCTCTCAAGAGCTCTTTTCAGCCATGGAGCTTTATCTATAACGAAT
>QMZE01000171.1 GCA_003663025.1 Archaeoglobales archaeon | reverse complement strand
TCCAACAGTTTGTAGCTCTCTTCCAACAATCTCCTCAAATCTTCCTCCCTTAACCTCTTCACAGCTTTATCGTTGAATAGTGAGAAACCTCCTTCAAATTTAAAGCTTCCTTAAGCACTTCACTCACCAAAAATCCTCTTCTCTCTGTACGTTAGATTGTATATTATCCCATACAGAAACATCGCTATCAACTGCCATCGTATTTCTTCGCCCTCACCTTATACTTCGGTAGTGCCTTCCTATACCTATAACACTTCCTCCCTACTACCTCCCTCCTCGTCGCTACTCTACACCCTTCTCATCCCTCATCATAAACTTTTTCAACAGAGCAAAAAACAATTGTTACTTAAGCTTGAGATTAAATTGAATAGACACTTCAATAACCCAACCCTTCTATCCCAAACACCAATTGTGAAAAAATTAATGGCTACTTTTTCCGTTCTCAGCTTACATTTATCTTCAGTGAGATTCAAGATTTGTAAATGATAGTAGAGGGTAGAGCTTACAATGATAATGAGATACTATCAAGGTTAAATTGGATAGTTGCAGATTGGTTTAGAGAGAAGTTTAAGACGTTCACACCTCCTCAAAGGTATTCAATAGTTCCCGCTTTGGAAGGTAAGAATGTTCTAGTTACATCTCCAACTGGAAGTGGAAAAACCCTAGCTGGATTCCTCCCAGTGATAAGTGACCTCGTAAATTTGGCTGAAAGGGGGAAGCTTGAAGATAAGGTTTATGCAGTTTACGTCTCACCACTCAGAGCCTTGAACAACGACATAAAGAGAAATCTCGATGAACCTTTGAGAGAGATTCGTGAGAGGGGTGTAGAGTTGCAAGAGATAAGGGTCGCAGTTAGAACTGGAGATACAAAACCAGAAGAGAGAGTAAAACAGCTAAAAAAACCTCCTCACATACTCATAACAACACCTGAGACACTTGCAATAGTCCTATCAACTCCAAAGTTTTCAAGATACCTTAGGGGTGTGAGATATCTGATAGTTGACGAGATTCATGCTTTGGCTGAGAACAAGAGGGGAACACATCTAACACTATCAATGGAGAGACTTCAGGAGATTCAGGAGGGTGAGATAGTTAGGATTGGGTTGTCGGCAACAATTCATCCACTCCATGAAGTTGCAAGGTTCCTGGTGGGGGAGGGGAGGGAGTGTGTTGTTGCGGATGTTACATTTGAGAAGTGCATGGACATGAAGGTTGTTTCACCAATTGAAGACTTCTTCACATCCGATGAGGTTAGTAAAAGAATATATGAAACTGTTGCGGAGATGGTTGAGAGATGTAAAACTGCTTTGATATTTACAAATACTAGAAGTGCAACTGAGAGAGTTGTTTACCACCTCAAAAAAATTCTAAATTCTCCAATAAAGGCTCACCACAGCTCACTCTCAAGGGATGTGAGGCTTGAGGTTGAGGAGGATTTGAAGAGGGGTAAGCTTAAGTCAGTGGTATCAAGCACATCGTTGGAGTTGGGGATAGACGTTGGACACATAGATCTTGTGATACTCATAGGATCTCCAAAGAGCATAAACAGGGCTTTGCAGAGGATTGGAAGGGCCGGACACAAGCTTGAGGAGGTCAGTGTAGGTAGGATAGTCGTCGTTGATCAGGATGATCTTGTTGAATGCTCTGTTTTGATATCTGAAGCTTTAAAGAGGAGGTTGGATAGGATTCACATACCAAAGAAACCCCTGGATGTCCTATGTCAACACATTGTTGGAATGGCTTTGGAAAGGAAATGGAAGGTTGATGAAGCTTTTAAGCTTATAAAAAGGGCATATCCTTACAAGGATTTGACCATGAAGGAGTTTTTAGATGTTTTGAATTATCTCAGTGGTATATCAGATCTTGAGAGTGAGAGGGTTTACGGTAAGATTTGGTTTGATGGGAAGGAGTTTGGTAGGAGAAGTAGACTGCTGAGACCAATATACTACCTAAACGTTGGAACAATTCCAGATGAGGTTGCAATAAATGTCATAACGAAGGATGGAAGGTTTATAGGTAAGGTTGAGGAGGAGTTTGCTGAGAGGTTGATTGAGGGGGATGTTTTTGTTTTGGCTGGTAGAACATTCAGATACCTCTACTCAAGGGGAATGAATATAATCGTTGAGGAGGTTAGAGATGCAAAGCCAACAATTCCAAGCTGGTTCTCCGAACAACTTCCACTCAGTTACGATTTGGCTTTGAGAATTCAGAAATTTAGAGGTTTCATGGAGAAAAACTTGGATAATTCTGAGTTTTTAATTGAATACCTTCAGAGGGAGTTTAAATTGGATTACAGATCTGCAGTAGCAATATACAACTACTTTTATGAGCAGAAAGAGTTTAGTGAAATTCCAACGGATAGGAAGCTCTTGATAGAGGTTTTCAATGATGGAAGGGGTTTCTGTCACATCTTTCATACGTTGGTTGGGAGAAGGGCAAACGATGCAATCTCAAGGGTGTTTGCATATAGGGTTGCAAGGGTTAAGGGTTGCAACGTCAAGATTAGCCTAACTGACAATGGATTCATGCTCAGATTACCATTCAAACTTGGAGAGGATGAGATAACTGATCTTTTTGAACTGAAGAATTTTAGAGAGGACCTAATTTCATCACTTGAAAAAACTGAGCTTTTGAGGAGGAGATTTAGGCACGTTGCTGTTAGGAGCTTCATGATACTTAAGAATTACTTGGGTAGGGAGAAGAGTGTTTACAGACAGCAGGTGAGTGCTGACAACATACTCAGGTTGATAAAGAAGAGGTATCCAAACTTTCCAATACTCAGAGAGACATACAGGGAGATTGTTGAAGATTACATGGATGTTGAGGGTGCAATTGATTATCTGAGCAAGGTTGGGAGAGAGGTTGAAGTTAAGGTTGTTGAAGTTCCAACCGTCAGCCCATTTGCTCTTAACATATACTTGGTTGGAGAGGAGGATGTTGTTTTGATGAAGGATAGGAAGAGGGTTTTGAAGATGCTTCATGATATGATAGTTGAGAGGATCAAAAATATGAACAGAGTTGTCAAAATTGAAGGTGTTACTGACAACATCCAGGAAGCCAAGTAAGAAGACCAGAAGCCTAGCCAAGGCACTTGCAAGGTTTATGAACTGGAGGTATGTGAACAGGGGAAAGATGAACATGGAGGATATATTTGAGATGTGTGAGGATAAGCTTGCAATAATCAAGGAGATAAAGGGAAATCCATCCATACTTGAAATATTTGATAGAAAAAGAAATCTACTCCTCAGGATAAGATTCAACGTTAGCAACATTGAAAAGGTTAGGATTGATGACAGTCCAGTCGTCTTTGTTGGGAAGGTTCCATTTGATCCACTTATACTCAATGCCATACCTCAAGATAGGGCTGGATTAAAGATCTCAAGGAAGATTGAGACACCAAAGAGGATTTACGTTAGGAAGAGGAATGGGATGGAGCTTGAATTTTACTTTAGAGATGTGATGGTATTTAAGATGAAGATGAAAAAAATAAAATAAAACTATCATAATGTAACTCTCATACCAACGACATAGATCGTTAGATATAAATTCATGTGATATGAAAATTAAAGTAATGAGGATTATTCCTTTAACATATTGGATTGAAGAGGAATTTGATAGGATTAAGAAATTCATCGAATCTGCACATCCAATATTTAGTAGGACTATAAGCAATGAGATTGAGAAAATTATAAGGCTATATCCAGAGATATATCGTGAAACTAAGGAAAAACTTATAGAAAAATCGCTAAAGATTGCAAAAGAAACTAAGGATAAAATAAATGCTATGAAAGATGATTTGTTAAATAAAATTCATATAAAAAAGGTTCAACAAAGCCAAAACTTTATGGAAAAGCCCGTAATTGGATGTGATACTTCAAGCAATACTCTACCAATAGCTACGGTAAAGATGTATGCCATTTCAGGAATATCTGTATTCGTAAAGGAGAGGGAAGTTA
>QMZE01000170.1 GCA_003663025.1 Archaeoglobales archaeon | reverse complement strand
CTCAAAAGGTTTGATGATGAAGTGCTTGAAAGGTAACCTAACAACCTCGTAACCTACAATTCTACTTGTGATGACAAATCTGTTGCTGGGAAAAGTTGAAACAAAATCCCTCACATCCTCCGCAACTCTCATTCTGACAGCAGTATCAATCACCTCATCCAAACCATCAAGCAGAACCAAAGCCTTCCCACCCTTCAAAGCCCACTCGTAAAGCTTTCCAAACCTCTGAGATTTTATGTATTCAAACAACCCATTCCTTTTCTCAGAATACTCTGAAATTCTGACGTAAATCGGTATCAACGCCAAATCTCTATTCAGATAAGCTAACATCCTCAAGAGAGTTGTCTTCCCTAATCCTGGATCACCCAAAACTATACACCTATCAAACCTCAGAACATCCGTAAAATCTACCTCTTTCCTTTCTTCTTCATCCTCAAGCTTGAGGGAAACAAATAGATCTTCGAGAGGAATCTTCACAATTCCCTTCTTTGGAATCCTTGGAGAAAGACCTTCAAGTCCAAGTATCTAAACTTCTCAACCAAAAAAGCCTTGTAATCGTTCAAGAGATCTTCAACCCTCTCACCAACCAAGGCATCCCTAATCTCATCCAAAATCTTTGTGTTCCTTACCTCCGCTATTAAACTCCTAAGCTTTTCATCCAACAACAGCCTCCTTTCAATCTCATTTACAAAATCAACAAAACCCCTCTCTTCAGCAATGTTATAAACCCTCTGCCTATTACCAAATATCAAACATTCAAAAAGCTCCTTCGCAACGTTTTCATCGATCTTAACTTCATACTTTTCCAAAACTTCTTTAACGATCTTTTTAAATCTCTTCTTCTCATCATCCTTGAGAATCCTACCCAAGAATTTACAAATTACGTTGCTAAACACACCTGTAGCAACGTTCAGGATTAAACTGAGTCTACCATTGGTTTTACTCTTGAGCCAAAATTTAAAAAGTTTAACCAACAACCTTAGGCTCAATACACTCCTTCGGAGCTACCTCAATTGGCTCCAAATACCTCCTAAGCACCTTTGGAATCTCAACCTTACCATCCTCAAGCTGGAAATTTTCAATTATCGCAGTTATTGCTCTCGTTGTAGCAATTGCAGTTGAATTCAAGGTATGAACAAATCCCTTAGTTGGTGCACCCTTCTCCTCAGCATACCTGATGTTCAGCCTGTAACTCTGCCAGTCCGTGCAGTTGCTACACGAAACCATCTCCCTGAACTTTCCCTGAGCAGGCATCCAAGCCTCCAAATCGTATTTCTTCGATGCAACAACACCCAAATCTCCAGAGCAGACATTTACAATCCTGTAAGGTATTCCAAGACCCTGCCAGAGCTTTTCAGCATTCTCAATCAACCTCTCATGCCAATCCCAGCTTTTCTCAGGCAAACAGTAAACGAACTGCTCAACCTTGTTGAAGACGTGAACCCTGAAGATTCCCTTCGTATCCTTACCGTGAGCACCTGCCTCTTTCCTGAAACAAGGAGAAACTCCAGCATAAAGCAAGGGGAGCTCATCCTCAGTCAGAACTTCGTTCATGTGCATACTTGCAAGGGGATGTTCGGATGTTGCGATGAGATAAAGATCCTCATCCTCAATCTTATACAACATCTCCTCAAAGTCGCTTAAGGCTGTAACACCCTCATACGCAATTCCCCTCATCATGTATGGAGGAATCACAACCTTAAAACCAATCTTTGACAAAAAATCTAGAGAATACATTGTCAGTGCGATGTCAAGCCAAACGAGATCGTCAAATATATAGTAAAATCGAGAACCTGCAACCTTACCAGCTCTAAACGTATCTGCAAATCCAAAATTCTCAACGTAATCCGCATGCCCAATCACGGGATTGTCAAGAACCTCATAATCAACATCAAAACCCTCAGTTTGCTTGAGGAATAAATCTATATGATCCCTGTAAACTTTACATTTGCCCCAAAACCTTATTGGAGCGTTTTCTTCATCACTCTCTCCAATTGGAACACTATCGTGTATTACGTTTGGAATTGACAGCAAAATTCTTTTGAGTTCATCCTCAACAGACCTAAGCTCCTTCTCCTTCTCCTTTATAATCTTTGAAATCTCCTTCGCCTTTGAAACAAGTTCAAAATTCCTCTCCTTACCTATCCTCTGAGACACAACCTTCCTCTCATGTCTAAGTTCATCAAGCTCCTTCATCAACCTCCTATACAAAACGTCAAGCTCAACAGCCCTATAAACTACTTCAACATCCTCACCCCTCCTCCTCTGAGATTCTAAAAGTATCTCTGGATTTTTTCTCAAAGCCTTCAGTATGCTCCAGTGATGGCTCAGCATCGCTAAAGTTCATGTAGTCGGTATTAAAAGGATTTGCCATTTTAATTTTTAATATTATGTCTTTATACAAAATCTACAACCTTCAAATCCAGGACGTATCTGTAAACTCTGGGAGCAAAGCTACCACACTCCCTAACATTTAAAACATTAACAATCATCCCATGTCTTTTAAATAGTTTCACAATCTCCCTTGGTAAATCCTCCTCTTCCCCAGCAAAAGTATAGTAGTGAACGTATCCCCCCTTTTCTATCTTATCCCTAACTAGATGGACAAATTCCCTTGCAGAGTATGGAGCTGGCATGACTATCCTGTCAAATCTACCTTCAAGTCTTGGAACAACATCCCTAACATCCCCCTCATAAACCTTCACAATTCCCTCAACCTTGTTCATCCTCACATTTATCCTGAAGTATTCAGCAGCCTTTGGATTCAACTCGACACCAACAACCTCCCTTGGTTTTGACAACTTCGCAATCAGTATTGCATACGGACCTACACCCGCAAACATCACAAGAACCCTCTCTCCCTCTCCAACCATCCTCGCAATCCTACCCCTCTCACTCGAAAGCCTTGATGAGTAGTAAACCTTTGTTGGATCAACCAAAAACCTGCAACCAAACTCCTTTGCAACGGTCTCCGTCTCACCACCATACAAAACCTCATAACTTGCAATCCTAAACTCCCCACTAACCTCCCCAACCTTCCTAAGTATTGTCTTTACCTTGTGATTCCTTAGGATTGCCTCAACTATGAGATCCTTGAGGTGAATTATCTCGTCAGGTATGTTCACTATCACAACGTCGCCTATCATCTCAAATCCCCTTACAACCCTATTGAGATCCTCATCACCAACCTTCCCCCTCAGATAATCCTTGATCCCCACGAAGTAAGTTAAGTATCATTTTTTAATCCTTGCACGATCCGATAAACATGATCAAGATCGACGGAAGTTACGGTGAGGGGGGAGGTCAGATACTTAGAACCGCAATAGCCCTGTCGTGTGTGACTCAAGAGCCTGTTGAGATATTCAACATAAGGGCAAATAGACCAAAGCCTGGATTGGCTATGCAACACCTCAAGGGGATTGAGGCTGCAAAGCTCATAACGAATGCTGAAGTTAACGGTTTAAAACTTGGTTCTACGAGAGTTTACTTCAAGCCAAGGAGCTTGAAGGGTGGGGAATTTAAGATTGACATAGGGACAGCTGGTAGTGTAACTCTCATACTTCAAACCATACTTCTACCTTCCCTCTACGCTGAAAATCCAAGTAAATTTGAGATAAGGGGTGGAACTGATGTTAAGTGGTCTCCAAGCATAGACTACTTTAGGTTTGTAACTTTGAAGGCTTTGAGGGAGCTTAATGCAAGAGTCGATGTAGAAGTCATCTCAAGGGGTTACTATCCAGAGGGTGGTGGGAGGATAGTTGTGAATGTCAAACCTTCAATTCTGATTGGTAGGGACTTTGAACCTTTAACTTGTTTGATTAGGGGAATAAGTCACTGCCAAAATTTACCTAGGCATGTTGCTGAGAGACAGAGGAGTTCGGCAGTTGAAGTCTTACCGAATGCTGAGATAGAGGTTGAGGTTAGGAGAGGAATTTCAACTGGATCTGGAATAACCCTT
>QMZE01000169.1 GCA_003663025.1 Archaeoglobales archaeon | reverse complement strand
ATAATCGTATTTCTTCGGCCCCCCTACTATATCTTGGCAATACCCTCTGACATATCTCATAACACCCTCCTCGCCACTCTACATCCTTCTCATCCCTTATCATAAACTTTTTCAACAGAGCAACCATATATGATAAATCTTCTCATTTGAAGTCAATAAATGATCATACTCTGTTGAGAATTGGTCACAAACCTTGTTAGGATATATAAATGATAAACAGCTTTTGATTGATTTACTGGAATCTAAATTTAATAATTATCGAATTTTCAATAGAGCAAAATAATCACCGAAGTTTACAGCATGGGGAGTAAAAATTAAATTAAAGCCTAACCCTCTTTCTATCAAACAACTCCTGTTTCTTCCCATCGTTCCAACCGCTAACCCTCTGATAGTATCCAGTCACCCTCGAATACCACTCCAAATCATTACTGTTGCAGAACGGACAGTTTCTATTTATACCACCACTCAACCTTCCACAACTCCTGCAAAACGTCATGTCCTTCGTGTAAGCCCAGTAACCTATCAGTGTCTTCATAGCAATCTTCTTTGTAAGCTCCCACAAGAGTTCTGGATTTGGTGAACTTTCCCCTATCCAAACGTGAGCCATCATACCTCCATTGCAGAGAGGATGGAATGAACCTTCTATCCTGAGTCTCTCAAACAGTGGAACATCTGCACTAACCCTAACGTGAGAGCTGTTCGTATAGTATATGGATCCATTTCTAACGTTACCTTGCACAACGACCCTACCGTTAAACTCCTTTAGATCCAACAAAGCAAGTCTGTGGGCACAGGATTCTGCGGGTGTCTGAGTTATAACCCACCTCTGCCCAGTCTCTCTACTCCACTCCAAAGTTAAATCCATCATCCTCTTTACAACCTCTAAACCAAACCTCCATGTCTCCTTGCTCTCATGAAGCTCCTCTCCAACGTGAGCCTTCAACATCTCATTCAACCCAACAAAACCTATCGATCTAACAACCTTATCAACCCTGTAATACGTTTCACCGTTAACATCCTGTGTTAAAAACGGCAAAGCACCCTGCTTCATCCTCTTAATTATTATCTCCCTTTTGAGTTCAATGACTTCTCTTGCAAGCCCCATCCTCTTCTCAAGTATCTCAAACAACTTCTCATCATCCCCCTTAGCTTCATAGGCTATCCTAGGTAAGTTCACAGTTACAACCTGCAAACTCCCAGTTCTCATGCAACCATTGTAGAAGTCTTCCCAATCCTGACTATCTGGTGCCAGAACAAGCCTACAACACTGTGCAAATACATTATCGGGGAGATAACCAGCTAAGAGGTTTAAGAAGTATGGTGTCCCATATCTTGCAACAACTTTGTGAACAAGAACCATAAATTCATCAAAGCCATCTTTCTTAAAGCACTCCTTTCTGAGCTTGTAGTTTGGCTTGGGGAAGAAGAAAGGTTTACCTACGTAGTCACCCTCCAAGTAAACTTCAGTTAAGGCTTTTGCAAATGCAATTGCCTCCTCCTCAAAATCTCCGTAGGTTATGGAATCTTTAACTACACCACCAGGCAAAACAGCTGGTAGGTCTTGGCAGATCTTCGGAACACCATACTCTATATCTATGTCACTGAAAACGGTATTGTGACAGAGGATTCCTTGTGCCGTTATGAAGTTCTCATTACCTTCGACACTCAAATCGTAAACGTAACCTTCATAGTCTATTTCTTCAATAGATTTTATTTCAATTGGGACGTTCCTCTTAAGTCTCTCAATAAATCGAGATAATTGCGGGTTCAAGCTTGCAATACCATCTAAGGTTCTAAACTTCAGTCTTCTTGATGAAGATTTCCACGAATAATCCCCGTATGGTTTTCTGCTCGATAGCTTTCTCAAATGATCTTTGATGAAACTGTAATCAAATGGAATTTGGTTCCGTTTCGTTTCCTTGACTCTCTCTCTTTTAGTCTTCGATACGATGAAACCTCTAACCTTAGCCACGGAATCCTTCGCAAGTTCTATTACGTAGCAGTCGTGTTTTCTTTCAGTTTTAACACCGTTTATCTCCAAAGTTTCGCCTCTGCTCTTTACTTTAACCGTGTATAGAATCCCCAAACTCGATAGGAGTAGATGTAGCTGACCCAACAAACGCTTTGAAGTCGTGTAAATCTGAACCCTCCCGTCCTTGCTAACGTATCCATCTCCACTTATCAACCCACCCAAGAACGCAAGCTTTACTATTTTATCACCCTTGAGAATGAAATCTGGAACGTTCTTGTTCTCCGCTTTGCTTTCGACAATTTTCTTCATGAACTCGTAGAACACCTTGTTGACAAAGCAAACGGAGTTGTCTCTATAATGGACAGATATGTTCGGGTTGAGTTTTGCCACGAACTCTTCGACAAATTTTATGACATCCTCATCCTTTGTGGATATTCTAATGCCGTTCGTGCAGTAGCTACCCTCCGCAACGAACAACCCCAAGAACTGGCAAAGCTCTACCGTTATCCTTAACTTCTCTGGGATGTAGTTCTGTCTTGAATTATTAGGTGACTCCGATCTTCTGTAACAGGTTTCAATGTAATCTCCGATCTTATACACTTCACTGAAGGGAGTGTCAAATGTCCTGATTACATGCTTAATATCCTTTGGTTTAACTTGGATCAACTCACCCCTCTCATTGTAGTTGAAAAGTGAGTGATCTTTAGTTACAATCACAGAACTACCGTCTCTACCAATTACTCTGTAAACCTTACCCCTCGGCTTGTGCCTTGATACTGCATAAACCCTTTTTAGTTCTGTCTTACCAGTCTTGGTATTTACGGAGATCGTATAAAAATCCTTATTCAAGTAGAGGATTTCTGTATCTCCTTTGCTGATAACTGAATCACTGTGTTTTTCCATAAGTTCATCGACAAACCTACCAATTTCTATAACTTTACACTCTCCATCCTCTATAATATAAATTAATTCATCCTTTCCTAAGCTCTGTCCACCCCTTGCCACATACATCTGGGACATTTCATAGATGAACATCTGTGCCAACTGCTTTATCTTTTCATAGCTTAATCCTTCCATGTAAGGTGCAAGCCAAACGTTGAAAAAGTCCAAACCTTGCCCACCAGCGAAGTTTGTTTGAGCTGCGGCTAAAGCCTTTGCAGCGTGCAAAATTGCAACTTCTGGATGTTTAGCTGGCCCAGCGACTGCTGTGTTTTCACCAGTTCCATCAACCTTTAACCCATTCTTAAGGAACCATCTGAGATCGTGCTGGAAGCAGTAGGGGCGAGTTGCAAAGTATTCCAAGTCGTGAATGTGTATATCACCTCTCATGTGAGCATCTGCAATGTGTAAGGGTAAAACCTTGAGGAGTGCATACTCCTTCATAACCCAATCCGCAACAAGCTTGTGAATTGTTTCAGGATTGTGTTGCAGGTTTGCATTCTCCCTAACACCCTTCTCAATGATCTGAGTTACATCGTAAACTGGCAATCCCAAACGGGTATAGTTTGCTCTAGATTTCTCCAAACCTCTCTCCAAGAGCTTTACGTTAACGATCTCTCTGATTAGTGGAGCTGATATGAACTTAAGCTTTAGTTTCTTTATTGTCTCCTCAATCTCCAATGCAATCTCCTCAGCAATCCTCCTATCCACTCCAGTTTCCTTTACAAGGGAATCTACAATCTTCCTTCTGTCAAATCCCTCAATCGTTATTCTAGATGTTCTGACTGTCAAATAGTCCTTGTTGTGATCATGTGTGTCTGTCATAATTGTTGTTACGTTACATCGATTTTAAAAGCTTTTTATAAAGCTTCTGGACGTGATAAGGACGTGATAACATAAAAAATTTTAAAACGATATAAACCTAAGATACGAAATTTAGTAAAGCTGAGGATATTTGAGAGGAACGAAGTACTGGAAGAAATAAAGATTTTGGGCATAGCGATCTATTTCCAGACATCATTCTTCGGGAGAACAGCTAGAATCCTATCT
>QMZE01000168.1 GCA_003663025.1 Archaeoglobales archaeon | reverse complement strand
TTATTCCTCTTAAATGTCTCCTTTCTCTTCGCCCTTCAATTCCTATAAACCCTACCATAAATATTATTAACTAATCTAAACCTTTGTCTTGACAGTCTCTACCCCGTAATCAAGGATTCGGAGATCGTATAAAATCCCGTCCCTCTCACTCTAAATTCGTCAAATCTCACCTCATCCCACTAGCTTACAACATATGCAGATCCTTTATTCCTAACCTTAATCTTACTTATCCTACACCTCTTACCTAATTCAATTATTTTCAACAGAGCAATTTTTTCTCTTAAAAATCCTTAAAAATTTTTTAGGAGATCTTAGAAAATTAAGCTTTTTTCTAACTCTCAGACCGCTTGCTATTGTTCATGAAATCTTTATCGTTCCTGTTATGTAGATAGATACTGTATGGACGAGTTTAGGTTTTCTGATCATCCTTTCTTCAGTCTTAGTGTATATAATCTTATTTATAATTTATCTGATTGTAGATTCCTTCAATTATCCTTTTCTGGAACTTCTATCTCTATTTTCTTCAAAAGTTTATAAGTTTCAAGACTGAGTCATTTTAGTTTATTTCAGGTGTGATGTAACATTGTGCATGATTTATCTCATCAATAGAGTTACTACGTCACTTGGACTTCCTCCTCCTTATGACTACAACGTCACCAAGTGTTGGAGTTGTAAACCTTGAACCTTCAACCTTTACCTCCTCAACCCTCTCCCTCAATCTAAATCCAAACAACCTCTCAAGCTTCTCAATCAAATCTTTCTCAGGTGTTATCTCACCCTTCTCAACCTTCCTTATCAGTGTAACCTTCTCCTTTATCCTCTTTGCAAGCTCCTCCTGTGTCCAACCTCTCCTCTCCCTCTCCCTCCTTATTATTTCGTTGTAGTTCTCAACAAGATCAAATTCATCTACTATGGGTTTATTAACGATTTTTGGCTTAACAGATATCTTTACAGGTCTTTTAGCCTCAACACCCAAATCCCTACACCTCTCACAGACTGTAAGCTCAGTTCCTTCAACAACAACCCTGTATCCCCTCCCAACAATCTTACCACCACAGATCTCACACTCCATATCCAAACTTTACGTCACGTATTAAGGATTAACTACTTATACAACCTTCATTAATTTGAATTGTGAGTGAAGTGGATTATCTGCTTGAAAGACTTAGGAGGCTTGAAGAAGAGTTTGAGAGACTTAGAAGGATAGAGGAGGAGTATCACAGACTTAAGGAGCATTACCGTAAGCTTGAGAGTGAGAAGAGGTTTATGGAGTCTGAGAGGATTAGATACGAGAGAGAGATTAGGAGGTTGAGGAGTGAGATTGAGAGGCTTAGAAGCCCTCCTCTTTTAATTGGAACTGTTTCAGATGTTTTGGATGATGGTAGGGTTATTGTTAGAAGTTCAACAGGTCCTAAATTCCTTGTTTACGTCTCTCACTTCATAGATCCAAAGGAATTAAAGCCAGGTGTGAGAGTTGCCATGAATCAACAGACGTTAGCTGTCGTGAACATCTTACCACCTTCAAAGGATCCAATGGTTTATGCATTTGAAGTTGACGAGAAACCAGATGTTACATACGAAGATATAGGTGGATTGGAGAGACAGATTGAGGAGATAAAGGAGGCTGTTGAGTTACCACTACTTAAGCCTGAGCTATTTGAGGAGGTTGGAATTGAACCTCCAAAGGGCGTGTTGCTCCATGGACCACCTGGAACTGGTAAAACTTTACTTGCAAAGGCTGTTGCAAACAAGACTAAGGCAACATTCATAAGGGTTGTTGGGAGTGAGTTCGTTCAGAAGTATATAGGTGAGGGTGCCAGGTTGGTTAGAGAGGTTTTTGAGCTTGCGAGGGAGAAGTCACCATCCATAATATTCATAGACGAGCTTGATGCAATTGCAGCAAGAAGGACATCGAGTGATACGAGTGGAGACAGGGAAGTTCAGAGGACTTTGATGCAACTCCTATCTGAAATGGATGGATTCGATCCTAGGGGGGATGTTAGGATAGTTGGAGCGACAAATAGAATAGACATATTAGATCCAGCAATACTTAGACCTGGTAGGTTTGACAGAATAATAGAGGTTCCATTACCAAGCTTTGAAGGTAGAATTCAGATATTCAAGATCCATACGAGGAAGATGAAGCTTGAAAAAGTTGACTTCAACGAGCTTGCAAGGATTACTGAAGGTGCAAGTGGTGCGGATATAAAGGCTGTTTGCACGGAAGCTGGTATGTTTGCGATAAGGGAGGAGAGAACAGTCGTAACTATGAACGACTTCTTGAGGGCTGTTGAGAAGGTCATGAGGAGGGAGGTAAGTTACAGGGAGAAGGGTGTCATGTTTGTTTAGATGTATCCTCTTGGTCACATCGGAATGAAACTGTTGAGTATGATTGTGAAAGGTTCAACTTACGTTTTGACACCAAACTCATCTTAATTGCATCCATGTTACCAGACATACTCGACAAACCATAGGAATCTTGGGTTTGGGTAGAGATAGATTTTTGTTTTACAGTTTAATCTTTGTCCTTTCCCTGTATCCCATAAGAGAGCTTTTCTTTGGATGTTCAATTCACCTCATACTTGACAGTGTGGGAACAAAGTCCTCTTTTTCCCATTTATGGATTTTGCACTAAAAGAATTGTCCTACTTCGACTTCATAAAATTCTTTCTACAGAGTAGATACACACAGGTAGGAGAGATTGTTGGTCTAATCTCATTATACAGAGCTACCACCCATCTATCAACCTCTTGATCCTCTCAGTCTCATCCTCCTCAACCTTCAACTTGGGTTTGTATCCCAACCTGTCTCCGTAAAGCTCAACTACAAGCCTTGCTGAAAGTTTTGCAATCTTTATTATATCTTCATCAACCTTCAAGCTCTCCCTCCTCTTCTCCCTCCTCCTGTCAACGTAGTTTGAGCAGAAGAGACACTTGTATATGTTTAAAGGCTCTGGGCTCCTTTCATCAAAGACGTTGTCCAAGCTTTCAAGCATGCAAAACTTACCGTCACTGTATTTACAGTTCTTCATTCTTTCATCCCCAATTTTCCTTGCGTAAGCCAAGAATTCAGATATCTCAAGTGGTTTGGCCTGATACCTCTTTAGGAAGTACCATTCGAGTAGGGCAAGTATGAATTGAGATGGGGAAATACCCTTCTCCTCACACCTCTTCAAAAGTATCTCCCCAATGTCGGATGGAATATCCAAAGTTATTCTCATCTCTTCCTACCCTTCTTCTCCCTCTTAGATTCTTCAACACCACTCAACATCTTTGCAAGCTTGTAGTATCCCTTTGCATTTGAAGTTATCGGATCATCTGGTCTTACAACACTTCCAACATCCTCAAACTCCCTACAAAACTCCTCGTATATCATAGGTAAAAGGGAACCTCCACCTGTCAAAATTAGGTTTTCAACTATGCTCGTTGAGAGTCCTTCAAGTAGCATCTTAACCCTGTTTGCAACCCTGTCAACCCATCCCCTTACTATCTCCTCGTAACTCTTCATCACATCTTCCCTCTTCACAACAATCCTCTTCCCACCCCTTATCCTCCCAACATCCTTACCATCGAGTAGTAGATTTGCCATCTCTTCTGGAGTAATTCTAATACCAAACTCGTTTCTGACGTATATCTCAATGTTGCTGTATATGTCATCTATACCCATGAGTATCGTGTCACCCTTGAGATACTCCATCTCAAATAATACAACAATGTCTGTCGTTCCGTAACCAATGTCAACACACACACCAGTCCTCTTACCCAAGTGAACCAGCGTTCCAACTGGCTGTGGTAAGAGTATAACTTCACACTTCAAAGCATCTCTCAAACTCTTTGAAACGTCTTCCCTCTCCTTCTTTGAAGACTTAACTGGTAATCCAGTTGCAACGACATTCACACTACCTCCAAGCCTATCTATAGCATACCTTGCAATCTCTATGTAAGACTGATGCATTATCCTACC
>QMZE01000167.1 GCA_003663025.1 Archaeoglobales archaeon | reverse complement strand
CGTAGAGCGGAAGTGTGCTGGTGAACCAATCCGGTCGAAGCAGCCTGCCCTGAGCCTGTCGAGGGGGGAAGCGGATTTGTCGGCAGGTCGAGGAGTCGTCTTTGCGGGATGTCTCGGGGAAGCAAATTCGTTGGGCAAAAGCAAAGGCCGCGCTAACCACGTGTTGGAGGCGACTTGGCTATCTTGCGCAATTTCGACGGCTCCACGCGCTTTCGGTGGGTGCTGTAGCGGATGTGCTCGCCCGCACCCGCCAAGCGCCTCAACACGACCGTTAGCCTCAGTTCGCTTACCAGCAATAGAAAGGAGTGAAAACAAATGAAAGCGCGAATCTTTATCATGTTCAATCTTGTCGTGTGCGTAGCCTTGCTGTTAGCCGTCCTGCCCGGCGGGATCAGGCCCACTGCAGCCCAGGAGCCGGAGCCACCCTGTCCTAATAAATCACTGTCAGGCTACTCCTTACTACCTGACAGTGGCCCTCGTCGTGCTCCCGATGGAACCTGGTGTATGCCTGCTGATGCCGCGTCGCCGGTAGGGCCGTCCGCTCCTATGGCCCCCCAGGCCACCGGCGGCCCCGACGATTTTGGCTATACCTGGGATGATTCGGTGGCGTTTAACTGGATTGACGCTACGACAGGAACAAACACAGGGTTACAAGGGGATGACGAGTACACAGATGCAATTGACATCGGCTTTGACTTCAAGTTTTACGAGAACACATATTCCCAACTCTACATCACCACTAATGGTTTGATAACCTTTGGTGAAGGTGCCTATCATTACTCAAACCAGAGCATTCCCAATCCTGCCCCGGCCAACAATTTTATTGCTCCATTCTGGGATGACCTATGTGTGAATTACGCGGACTATAACACAGGGGCCGTCTATTACAGAAGAGGCGGTTCTGCACCGAATCGCTATTTCGTAGTTGAGTGGCATGAAGTCTCCCGGTTAGGTAGCACTGACCTGCTGACTTTTGAAGTCGTCCTTTACGAGAATGGAGACATTGTGATGCAGTACCTTTCCCTCTCCGGATATCTGACTAGTGCTACTGTGGGGATCGAAGACGACGTTGGGATAGATGGTTTGCAGTATCTTTACAATGCCTCGGGGTTGGAGAACAACAAGGCTGTTCGTTTTTATCGCCCTGGCCCTTTAGCCCGGGTAAAAGTGTGGCCTCTTCATCTAGGCCGCTTCACCCACGCCGGGGAGGTGCTTTCCTTCCAGGTGCTCATCCGCAACACCGGCGAACTGGGGAGCGACACCTACGACCTCTTCGTCTCCTCGCCCTGGTCAGTGGGCCTCTACGCCGCCGATGGCACCACGCCCCTCACCGACACCGACTCCGACGGCACGGTGGACACGGGCCCTGTGGCCCAAGGGGGCAGCGCTACCATCGTGGTCAAGGTCACCATCCCGGGCACGGCCAGTGTGGGCGACGACAACTCCGCCGCCATCACCGTCCGCTCTTCGCTGAACACGAGCAAGAGCAAGACGCCCACCTTGCAGACGGCCGTCCCGGCCCCGTTTGCCCAGGTCTATCGGGATGACGCCGACGGGGCAATGAGCCTCTACCTGGTACAGCCCGCTGCCCAGGCCGTGAAGAAGGCCACATCCGACTGGTACTATGGCTACGACATGGCTGTGGCCGAGATGCCTGACAGCTTTGCCTACTTCTGGAACGACTATCACTGGACGGGCAGCGTGGGGACGTATGAGATCGAATACACCTTGCTGGACCGCTATGGCCAGACAATGCGGGGGGTGAGCAAACTAACTAGCCATTCCGGGGCGACGGTGAGCACCTACGACTACGATCCCGCCGTGGCCGTCGCGCCGAATGGACGCATCGGGGTGGTGTGGTATCGCTACCTATACAACTCCTCCGACTACACCTGGAACTACAACATCTACTACGCCATCCTGGACGCTTCGGGCAACGTCGTCGTGCCACCGACGAACCTGACTAACAACCCCTTCTGGGGTAGTGGCTGAGGATGCACGACCGCTCCCCAGTTTGGGGATCCAAGAATCGCAGCGACCGACGACAACCGTTTCGTGCTGGCCTGGCAGCGGTACATAGGCACAGATAGTGGCAGTCTCAACGACATTTACTACGCCATCCGCAACACCAGCGGAGGGGTAGTAAAACCGGTCACCCAGTTCACCGCCGACACGCCGGACTACAATGAGGGATACTATTATCCCAACCTGGCCCGCTTGAGCGGCAACCGGGCGCTATTCGTCTGGTATCGGGAGAGCGACGGCAACATCTACTACGCTGTGCTTGACAGTGCCGGCAACACCATCAAGTCACAGACGTCCACGGGAGCCTGGGGCTGGGACCCCGACGCGATGCAACTCTCCAGCGGCAACATCGTTGTCGCCTGGAGTGGCAGTATGCGCTTCGTCGTGCTGGACAACGCCTATAACCTCATTGCCGGGCCTATCACGCTGAGCAACCCTGCCGCCGTCACTGGCGATGCCTACGTCTCCGTGGCCGCCGATAGCGCCGGCCACGCCATCCTGACCTGGATGGACTCCGACTGGTCCTACCGCCGCAATCTCTACTACGCGCTGGTGGACGGCGATGGGAACGTGCTCACCGATCCGATGATCTTCCGCACCAGCCAGGCGACCGAGCCCTATATCTTCACCAGTTACGAGGGCTACGGCAACACCTCCTACAGTTGGACGCCGCCCTCTAATGTGGATGGAGTAGCTGCCTTCAACGCTTCTCTCTTCGGCGGGCCACCAGGGGGCAACGCTGCAGTGAGTGTGCGCTACGCCAATCACGGCGCAACGATAGCCACCGGCGTCGTCCTCACCGCTACCCTGGACGGCAATCTCACCTACGTGAATGATACTTCGGGTGTTGTCCCCACAGTGAGCGGTAACGAGGTGGTCTGGAGCCTGCCAGACCTGGGCTTTCTGGACAGCCACGACTTCACGCTCTACGTCCAGGTGCCTTCTGGCGCCCCCTACGGCACCCGCTATCCGGTGACACTGACCATGACTTCGGATGGCCCAGAAGCGAATGTGGCGGATAACACCGACAGCGCGGAGGTGATGGCAGCCCGACAAGTGTTCTTGCCACTCGTTTCTAGAAGTTACTGAAGGCGAAATGGGCACCGGGGTGGGCTTCGGCCTGCCCTGGTGTATATAGTTGACAAACGACGGCCAACTGCGGCTAACAGGGCTTCCACCTGACGCGGCTGAGCTGCGGCAAACCGAAGGCCGCATGCGCTTTCAGGTAGGTTGGTCAGCGAAGGTGGCTTCCCCGCAGCCGCCGCGCAGGTGAAGCCCAAACCGTTAGCCTGCTGTATTACACAAGACAGCTAAAGCCACTTATAGGAATTGTGATATGCTCAGTGATATTTTGGGTTTCCTACGTTTTGCTACAGACCCAACGACACGTGCAACCATTTCTCAAGTTTCGCACGTTATCAGTAAAAGTAAAAGAAATTGGAAAAAAGAAATCAAAACCCTAAAAGCCAAGTTCTCCAGAGATGAGATTTATTGGGTTGATGCATTTGTCAATCATCTTCTGGATGAATTAAGAAGCACAGGAGTTTCTAACGAAAAAGTTGAGAAATTTCAAATTGTGTTCTTCGAACTAGTAAACAATGCATTTGAGCATGGCTGCAAGTTTCGAAGAAAATGTCGTGTTGCAGTCCGTTGTACTTATTCGCGTTGGTTTATCCGACTCGAAATAGCAGACTCTGGAAAGGGATTTGATCTTGAAAAAACACTGTATACTTTATCACAAGCATCCACAAGTGATAGCTCTCAACTTCCCCATGGTCTACAAATTGTAAAGAAATTAACGTATGGCCTTCATACAAACAAAAAAGGAAATACATAGAACATTAAAAAGGCCCTATTAGGGGTCAAAAAGTAACTTCCGCATTTGGTGATCGCTGGAGTACGTGGTTCTCACAGGCTTATCCACAATGGTCAGCCGTAGTTTGAGATCAT
>QMZE01000166.1 GCA_003663025.1 Archaeoglobales archaeon | reverse complement strand
TTAACTTAAGATTTAAAGGACGTGTCAACTTAAGAAAACAATTAGTTTAATTTTTTTATATGACCTATATTGCTATAAAGAATTGTCAACAATCGATCGAAATCCTTATTATAAGAAATTTAGATGTAAATAGTTAATATTTATCTTAACTTAAATTGACACATCCGATTTAAATATTAAGCCTTTTGCACAACTTTCCGTTGGTAGCATTAAGTTTTAGTTTCTTAATGTTTCCTTAACTGTATGATAGTGGTGTTGAGTGATACCCATATTCCAGAGAGGGCTTTGAGAATTCCGTATGAGATAGAACCATTTTTGAAAGAGGCGAATCTAATTGTTCATGCTGGAGATCTGACTGACAAAAAAGTTCTGGATGATCTCATGTCTTTTGGAAGGGTTTTGGTTGTTAGGGGAAATATGGATTATCTGAGTCTTCCAAGGTATGAGAAGTTTAAGGCTGGGGATTTGAAGTTTGGAGTTTTTCACGGTCATGGGATATATCCAAGGGGAGACAGAAGACAACTAACAGATTTTGCCTTGGATTTGGATGTGGATGTTTTGATAACGGGTCACACCCACAGTCCAGATGTTTACAAGGGGGAAGTTTTAATTTTAAATCCAGGTTCAGCAACTGGGGCTTGGGGAGGTGGTGGGGGAAGTGGAATTCCAAGCTTCATGGTTTTGAAAGTTGAGGGTAATTTGATTAATGTAGATCTTTACGAGATAAGGGAAAAGGTGAGTGTGAAGAGGTTTGAGTTTGTTTTGTAATTTTGCTCTGTTGAAAATTCAATCTAACAGGGGTGACCAATTTTCAACATAAGCCTTGCTCAGTTGAAAATTAAGCGTGCGATTTGGCAAATAACAAACGACATCTTACGAAATATTACTTATCTAAATTTAGATTCAACTATCAATTTTTCAATAGAGCTACATAGATCGATTTAAAATTTAGGTAAAAGGCAACTTTGTCATCTTTAAGCCATCCTCCTCAATCCTTATGAGCTCATTGAGCTTTGCAGTCCTCTCACCACCAACAACTCCAGTTTTAATCAGTTTTGCATTGAATGCAACACTTAAATGGGCAATGGTTTCGTCTTCAGTTTCTCCACTCCTGTGTGAAACTACAATGTATAATCCGTTATCCTTTGCAATCTTCACAGACTTAAATGTGTCCGTCAGCGTTCCAATCTGATTTGGCTTTATCAATACTGTATTTGCAGATCTTAAATCAATTCCTCTCTGAATTCTTTTAACGTTCGTAACAAAAATGTCGTCACCGCAGACCATGCACCTCTTACCAATATCTTTTGTAAGATCTGAAAATCCCTCAAAGTCCTCCTCATGAAGTGGATCTTCAACATAAATTATTCCGTATCTGTCAACAAGCTCAGTTATGTAACTCATCTGCTCCTCTCTCGTTAACTTTCTATCCCTATAAACGTAACGTTCACCATCCCAAAGCTCAGTAGCTGCTACGTCAATTCCAATTCTGACATCTATACCAGTTTCATCTCTTACAATTCCAATAGCCTCAACCAAGATTTCAAAAGCATCATCATCGTTTATCTGACAAGCCCATGCTCCCTCATCACCCTTGCATGCAAAAATCCCCCTTCTCTTGAAAAGATCTCTAAGTATTCTGTGAACTGTTGCATTTGTCCTTTGAGCTGTAAAGAAGTCCTTTGAACCAACTGGAATAATCAAAAATTCCTGAATACTCGTAGAACCTTCAGCATGCCTTCCACCACCTATCACATTTCCAAGTGGATATGGTAACTCTTTTGCAAAAATTCCCCCTATATACTTGTAGAGTGGAACTCCTAGGAGATTTGCACCAGCCTTTGCAACCGCCAAACTAGTTGCAATCGCAAAGTTTCCACCAATCTTTGAGAAGTTTTCAGTTCCATCTATCTCTCTAAGCTTCTTGTCAATCTCCTCCTGGTCAAACACAGAGTATCCTATGAGAGCTTTTGAAACCTTCTCCTCAACATCATCTATTCTGTATGGATCGACAACAATTGACTCGTAAGTCCCAGTCGATGCCCCACTTGGAGCTATTGCCCTTCCAGTAACGTCTCCAGCATACACCTCACATTCAACAGTCTCCCTTCCCCTGCTGTCAAATACAATCCTGAATCTGACATCCTCGATGATCATAACCATGGTTGAAAGGTAAGATAAATCTTTTTTTTGATATTCTTTAATGGATGTCAAGAGGTGGATTGGAAATCTTGTTAGGGGTAAGATTTGGAGGGATCCAATTGTATCATTCTGTTCAGCTGAGTCAACTGAAATTTTACCAAGGATTATACCAAATCATCTTACAGCTGAGGAGATATTGCCACATGCGAAGGGTGTGATAGTTTACTTTATACCATTTACGAGGTGGGTTGTGGGGAGTAACGTTGAAGGTGAGAGACCTTCAAAACTCTGGGCTTACGCATACTTAAAAACAAACAAGATGATAAGGGAAATCAACAAATTGATTTCAAGAAAGCTTGAAAATCTTGGATTTAAATGTTTTGCAACTGAGCCAACGCACGACTTCGATGAGATAAATTTGATGAGCAGATGGTCACACAAGCATCTGGCATACTTGTCTGGATTGGGAACCTTTGGACTTCATACAATGATAATAACTGAGAGTGGTTGCTGTGGTCGCTTGGGTAGCTTGATAACTACCGCCGAATTTGATTGGGGAGAACCTTTGAAGGAAGAGTTCTGTCTATTTAAGCGTGGTATTGAATGTCGTAAGTGTGTTGAAAGGTGTTTTAAAGGTGCTTTGAATAATGGATTTGATAGGAAGAAATGTTATTCAACTCTACTTGAGAATTCCAAGTTGTTTGAATTCTTTGCAGATGTTTGTGGAAAGTGTGCATGTGGAGTTCCTTGCAGCTTGGAGAAACCTGTGTAAAAAGTTAAAAACAATTAAGATTTTTAACTTTTGATGTTGCTGAAGGTTGAGGTAACTAGGCATGCAGTAGAAAGGTTGTTTGAGAGATTTCCAAAGCATAAAAAATTTGATGCCAGAGTTGTTGCAAACATCTTTGAGAGCATAATTAAGGATGGTGTGGTATTGAGGAGGGGGAATGAAGTAAGGATTTCTACGAGCAAATATACACTGTGCTGTGTTTTAAATGATAAACTTGTCATTAAAACTGTTCTGAGGACAGAGGAGTTGGGGGAGTATTATAAGAGAGCCATTAGAAGAGGGAGGAGGGAAAGATGGGGGAACATAATTTTTGACTTGGATAAACTGGAAAAAATTTGCAAGAAGGTTGAGAGGATGAGAGATGTTTGTAAGATTTGTGGAATTTCAAAGGAGCAGGCGATAATAGAAAGATGCAACATATATGGATTTTACGTTTGTGAGTATTGTTGTGTTTCTGTTGGAGGATACTCTGAGAGGTGTAGGAATTGTCCTCTTGACATCTACACAAACGTTAAAAGTAAAGAAGAAGTTTATTATATAATTATATAAATATAAAATTAAATTATCGAAATTTTAATTTAGGAGGCAAATTTAGAATTTGTATTTAAGCTTTCTATAACTTGACTGATTCATAGCATTGAGAAAAGACTGATTTGTTTATTTGAAGTTCATCAAAAATAATAACAAATCTTAAGATTCTTGTTCTTCAAAAATTTTTAGCTTTTTTACTGTATTAAATGTTGATGAAATTGTTAGTAAGGAATCACTTTCGTAAGATAAAACAAATTGCTTACATGTTCAAATAAATACCCGAAAAGTTTATCTACCCGATAGTATTTTTACCAGTCTAATGAAAAGATTAAGTTTGTTAATTTTACTTCTGCTATCTGTTGGTGTAACCAAAGCCAATTTATTAAATAAATTTAGTTCGCTCATCCTCAAGTATCATTACATGATTGTTAGTAATTGAGGGAACCGGTTTGATTTATAATTATAGACAAATGTATAGAAACTTACAATGGAGATTACTTTGACTAACGCCACGATGT
>QMZE01000165.1 GCA_003663025.1 Archaeoglobales archaeon | reverse complement strand
GGTGGAAACAGCCGTAACAAGACTCCTCGTCAGAGTTGCTTGCTATGCTCTGAGAATTTTGTTAAGATTTTGTATAATGGAGGTGGAATAATAGACACACTCATACATTTGTCTATAATTATAAATCAAACCGGTTCCCTCAATTACTAACAATCATGTTATGTAATGATACTCGAGGATGAGCGTCACTTATGAATTTGTATAAACAATACTTAAAGAGATTTAAGAAGATAACTTACTACTACTATGATCGCTCTCATAAAAGTTATCTAAGTTTCTTGAATAACTTTCTAAGAAAATCCGAGAAAATTGAAAACGTTAATGAAGCTTCCAAGGACTACCTACCTATGCACATGCAAGACCATACTCAATTATAATCACTGCAGATGTGAAAAATTTTAAAAAAACAAAGAAATTCAGAAAATTCTAATGGAACGTAATGTAAAAGTTTGGAATTTGGATGAAGCAATAGAAAACATTTAAATGACCAATTTTAGGATTGCCGAAAGATTATATACAGTGTTGTAAGATGGTTTTTATGAGGGTTGCAATCTCAACAACAAACGGAGGATTGGATGACAGGGTTTCCGATGTGTTTGGAAGAACTATGAGCTTTACAATTGTTGACATTGAAAATGGGGAGATCAGGGGCGTTGAAGTTGTAAAAAACGAGTTTGCTATGAGAGGTGGGGGTGCGGGAATTGCAGTTTCTCAACTTTTAGCCGACAAGGGTGTTGATGTTGTGGTGACTGGAAACGTTGGACCAAACGCCATGTCCATCTTAAGTTCAGCTGGTATAAGGGTTTACAGATGTAGTGGTTTGAAGGTTAGAGATGCAATAGAGAGACTTGTGAGAGGTGAGCTTGAGGAGATAAGATCTCCTGGGAGACCTATGGGGAGAGGTAGGAGATGGCTAGGATAGCGGTTGCAAGTGGTAAGGGTGGGACAGGAAAGACGACGATAGCTGTGAATCTGGCATACTTCAACCGTATAGATCTATTCGATTTGGACGTTGAGGAGCCAAACTGTCACATATTTATAAGGGGTAAAGGTAAGGAGGAGGTTGTTTACAGAAAGGTTCCAAGTGTTGACAAATCTAAGTGTGACTACTGTGGGATATGTAGGGATGTATGTGAGTATCATGCTATAGTCGTATTGAAGGATGCAATATACGTCATGCATGAACTCTGTCACAGTTGTGGTGCATGCAGCTACTTCTGTCCAAAGGGTGCAATTGAAGAGGTAGATAGACCAATTGGAAGGGTTGTAGAGGTTCAGTCTGAAATAAAGCTTACATACGGTGTTTTGAACGTTGGTGAGGCCACACCAATCCCAGTCATAAAGCACGTTAAGAGGAGGATTGGGAGAGATGCAATAATAGACTGTCCACCTGGAGTATCTTGCCCAATGGTTGAGAGTGTGAGGGATTGTGACTACTGTATATTGGTGTGTGAGCCAACACCTTTCAGCTATCACGATTTGAAGCTCGCAATGGATGCTCTGGATAAGCTTGGAATTCCATATGGAGTTTTGATAAACAAGAATGGATTGCCATTCAACATTGAAGAGAAGATTGATGCTGAGATTGTTGGAAGGATTCCTTTTGACAGGAAGATTGCTGAGAGTTATTCCAAGGGTGAACTACTTCACAACTATGCCGAAACGTTTAGAGAGATTTACGAGGTGATTAAATGCAGATAGCTGTTGTTAGTGGTAAGGGTGGGACAGGAAAGACAACTGTAACGTCTGTATTTGCAACACTCTGCGGAGGTGTGATTGTCGATTGTGATGTTGATGCACCAAACCTCCACATACTTCTAAAACCAAGGATATTGAAGGAGATTCCATTTACGGGTATGAGGAAAGCTAAGATAATCGATGAGATGTGTGAGAGATGTGGATTGTGTGAGGATCTTTGCAGGTTTGATGCAATTAACTTTGACGATGATAGATACAGTGTGGATGTTGTTAGATGTGAGGGCTGCGGATTCTGCTATAGAGCTTGTCCAAACGATGCAATAGAGATGGTATCAGAGGTGAGGGGTAAGATCTTCATCTCAGAAACTGAATATGGACCTTTTGTCTATGCAAAACTTGAGCCTGGTGAGGAGAACAGTGGTCTCCTTGTTCATGAGGTTAAGAGGGTTGCTGAGGAGATTGCGGATGAGAGGGGATTTGATACTATCCTAATAGATGGTGCACCTGGGATAGGTTGTCCGGTAATTGCATCCTTATCTAAAGTTGATAAGGCTGTTGTCGTTGCTGAGCCAACTTTGTCTGGCTTAAGCGATATGGAGAGGATACTGATGTTGATTGAACACTTCAAGATTGAACCCTACGTCATAATAAACAAGTTTGACGTGAACTTGGATGTCAGTAGGGAGATTGAAGATTTCTGCAAATCTAGGAATATTCCAATAGTTGCAAAGGTTCCATTCTACGATGACATACCAACACTCATTGCAAACCTAAAAATACCCATCAAGGATGAGATCGTAAAGGCTTGGAGGGAGTTGTCATGTATGAAGAGGTTAAGGAGAGGATGAGGTTTGACAGTGAGGAGCTAAAGAGGAAGTTTATGGAAGGAATTGACAGACTTGCAAAGAGGATGAGGAAGGTTAAGATGAAGCTGGCAGTGATGAGTGGAAAGGGTGGGGTTGGGAAGAGCACAGTAGCAGGACTCTTAGCTGTTCACTACGGAAGGAAAGGATACAAGACTGGTGTTATGGACTGTGACTTCTGGGGTTCAAGCATTCCAAAGATATTTGGTGTGGATAGGAAGAAACCAGTATTGGGTGAGGAATACATAGAGCCAGTTTACACAGACAAGTGGGGGATTGCGGTAATGTCAATCCAGTTCTTCTTACCTTCACCAGAATCTCCATTGATGTGGAGGGGACCAATGGTGAGTGGTGTTATAAGGGATTTGCTTGCAAAGACCGAGTGGGGTGAGTTGGATTACCTAATATTTGACCTTCCACCAGGAACTGGAGACGTTCCAATCACGATACTTCAGGAGATAAGACCAAACGGTGTCATCTTGGTTGCTACGCCCCAAGAACTAACGACAACGATTGTTGAGAAGGCTTTAAAGATGTCTCAAGAGCTTGAAACTGCCGTTGTAGGTTTGATTGAGAACATGAGTTACTACGAATGTCCACAGTGTGGTCACAGAGAATACGTTTTTGGTAAGGGTAGGGTTTCTGAGATGGCAAGCAAGTATAGGATTGGATTCTACTTGGAGCTACCGATTGATCCAGCTTTAACTAGGTTGTGCGATTCAGGAAAGATTGAGATGTATGAGATTGATCCATTTGAGTTCTTTCCAATCTAATCATCTCCTACCCTTAAGTAGGCTGTAGGTCTCTATGAATCTCGTCCCAAAGTAGAAGGCTACGGATGCTAGGTATATGTATGTGAAGATTTGAATGAATGGGTTTCTGTAGATGTATTCGATGAGTGATGTCTCACCAGCACTCCAGAATTTAGGATCAATTGAGATTGATAGGAGGTAGAAGTAAACGACTGTAAACGTTATTAGGATTGATCTTCGAATTGTAAGGTATAGGATGGGTCTGAAGATTATCTCTGCAAGCATCCTCGATGCTGTGTCTGACATGAGGAGTTTTTGAATTGCCTCCTTCATCTCCTCACCCTTCATCATCTCATTCAACATTATTGCAACGTCTCTTGCTCTGTTCCTCTGTAAGAGTTCTGTCACTACGAACATGCAAAGGAAAGAAACTATGAATGTTGTCACCCCAAGTATGCAGACGTTACCTATTGTGTTGGATATCCCAGTCTTCCCAACTATGAAATATGTGAGAGCTATCAGTGATGTGAAGAATATCAGTAGAACACCAAAGGCACACAACTTATACCTCTTTGTAACCGCTCCAACAGTTGTTAAAATTGCTATCGCTATCAAGATCAAAAGCTTAACATCAAATGTCATATTCAAACTTTAATTCTACAACATTTAATTTTTTCTAAAT
>QMZE01000164.1 GCA_003663025.1 Archaeoglobales archaeon | reverse complement strand
CTCCCTCGAAGATGGATGCTGGTAATTTTCTGGTTCCTCGTAGATTATGTAACCGTTCTCAATGTTCATAAGAAATGCAAGGGTGACGTATGCGGATTTGAATCCATCTCCCATCGCATACATTGGAACTCTTCCAGTCTCGTAGATAACTTCTGGACCGATCTTTTCCGAAAAGAGCCTTACGTCTATTACATCTGGATAAACCCTATTTATAACTTCCATAAGCCTTTTATGAGCTTTGTAACCCCTTTCAAACACCATTGAATAAGCCTCCTTCAATCCCACTTCGTGTATCACCTTGTAGTCTATGAAAACGCTCTCAAGCGGTTTTCCTTCAGTTTTTATGAACTTATGAAGTCTTCCATCGGAATCTACGTAAACATCAAATGCGTTCGCTATCAATTTCTTATCTTCGAATCTTTTGTGATTTACTTTAAGTCTAATGACATATTCTTTAAAACCTTTTGTCTTAACCAAGAATTCAACGTGTTCAGCAACAGGTATGCCTCTTTCAACTTTTAGTTCAATTCCATTGCCCTTTATCTCAATTGGTTCTTCCACATCTCTGTATCTGAAAATTGACATAACTGAATCCAACCCAAACCAGCCTCTTCTCTTTACGATGTGCCTGATATTGTAGGGATCGATCAGTATAGCTAAAGCTTCCAAAACCGACGACTTCCCGCTGTTGTTTTTACCTACAAATATATTTAAATTGCTAAATCCCTCCATGCGACCTTCAGAAATTCCTCTAAAATTTTTGATATCCAAACTTTTTAGCATAGTTCACAATTAACTTAGAAATTTAAAACCATAACGACATTAAAAAGGAAACACTGTTGAAGGCTAATCGCTGAAGAGCGTATATGTATAATCATCGAATGACGTTTACTCTCGAATGTGTTTGAACTCTCAAAGTCTATGGAATTGCTGGCTTAAGTAATTTGCAAAAAAATACAAACATCACTTACAAAACCTCAACCTCCCAACTTCACCGTTGTAATATATTGCCACGTTGCAGGGTGTAGGATTCAAATTCATCTTCCTCTGAAACTCTGTTTGAGCCTGCCAGGCACTGGAATTCACAACCAGAACACCCCTGTAAAAACCAACTCCATAGGTGTGTATGTGACCACTGTGAAGGACATCTGGTATCTCATCTATAACGAGTAAATCTTCTCTCTCAGGTGCTATTGGTGTCTTTCCACCATAGAGAGGGCAGAGATGTCTCCTCTTCAAAAGCTCTATCATTGCCTCCTGTGGTCTATTGTAACTTAATCTTGGTATCTTCGTTATCAGATCATCCAAACTCCTACCATGGTATATCAAAACGTTCAAGCCATCTAGATTTACATAAGCAGGATTCCCAACATGGACAACGTTGCTTGAAAAAAGATCCCTCATCTCCTTTGGTAAGGCTGGCTGAGGTTCGGCTTGCCTTATGGCATCGTGATTCCCAACTGACAGGTATATCTTTATGTCCTTTGGAATCTTTTCAAGCTGTTCCGCAGCGTATTCATACTGAGAGTATATGTCTGTTATTAAGAGATCTTCCTCCTGCTTTGGATATATACCAACTCCATCAACTATATCACCCGCAATGACAACATACTTTACCTTGCCTGCCAAATCGAGTAATCTACCACTACCAATCTCACCACTCAACCACCTCGTAAATAAATCCCACTCCCTCTCCAAAAACTCCCTACTTCCAAAGTGTGTGTCAGATATGAAGACAACACCAAAATCCCTCCTAGCCCTCTCCCTAATTGGGATGTCTGGAAATACAATTCTATCAGCGTATATCCTTCCATTCCTGTAAATCCCAACAACACCAATCACATCGTCAAACAACTCCAAGGCAACTTCCCTAAGCTTTCCACCTGCAAATACACTCACAACACCAGTTTTATCCTCCAAATCGAACATTGCAAATTCACCATAATCCCTAACATCCTTGACCATTCCAACAACCTCAACCTGCTCGTTTCTAAACTTTTCGAGTGCAGAAACCTTTATACCACCAATCCTCCTCCTAACAAAAGAACTTACCTTCTCAAATCGAGATTTGAAGTATGCTATGAAGTCCTCTATCGTTCCCTCACACATAGATTTACCAGTTACATCCTTAACATCTCTCTTTGGCTTCTCCTCAAACTTATAGCTCTTCAAAGCTCTCATGACATCTTCAGGTGATATGACAAAACTGTCAACAGTCTTGCATATGTATGCTATGACGTTGTCAAGATTTTTTTGATCCAAATCCTTCAAGATTTCAACTGCTAAAGGATGGACGTTCCTTCCATACACAGCAAACTTCTTTACAATTGTCCTTTTATCCATCACAACTTTTGATGTCTCATAAAATTAATTGCTTTCGCTTTGACAGTAAACATTATTACTTTTTACTTCAAAAGTCTTTAGGATGAAACTGTTGACGATAGGAGTTGGAAGGAGGGGAGCTGAGATTTCAAGTTTACTACACAGGAAAGGTGCCAAAGTAAATAGAATTCCACTCTTCAGATGTTACGCAATCTTGAGCAGTGTTGATGATGTTGCAGAGATAAAGCTTAAGGAGAGGAACAAGTTTTACATTCCAAAGAGGTTAGATGTTGTTGGCGTGATAAATGAGATTCTGAGTAGGTATGAGATTCATGAAGGAGCTGTCATCATAACTCACATGAACAGATACGATGTTGAAACTGCGTTGGAAGTTTGCAGGAAGTTGAGGGATGTTTTTGAAGATCCGATAATGATATTGGGTGTAGTTGGATCTATAGAGGATTCTGGTGAGTTTAGATGTTTTGTCAGATCTTTGAAGGATGTTTCAAACGTGTTGATACTGACAAGAGAAGATAAGATAAACGAAACTGTAAATGCATTCAACGTTATAGCTAGGGTTGGTGAGATTGACCTCAGGAAGAAGGTTGCTGGAGAGGTTGTTGTTGACACCTCAGACTTCTTCAACGCTGTATTGAGTGAGGGTTTTACGGTTGTTGGTTATGCAAAGAGAAATATTCCATTTTTTAGGTTTTTTATGAAGAGGAGTCATTTACTTGCAATTAGGACTCAGAGGATGCTGGACATGGTTAGGGAGGCAATAGAGAATTTGAGCTTTGAAGGTGACGTTAACTCTGCAAAGAGTTCTCTAATTGTATTTGCTGGAAATCCAAATGAGATAACGATGGATGGTCTCTTCTCATGCATAGACTTTGTTGAAGGTTTGAACAGTGAGATGGTTATAAGATACGGGGACTATCCAATTCCAAATGCAAGATTCATAAGCTCCGTAGTATTGTTCTCTGGATTGAGGAGGTTTAGACTTGACTGAGGATTGGTGTCAGATAGGTTTCTACAAATGCAGCTATAATTAACATTGGGAAGACGTATTTAACGTAAACCCTAAGAGCCTTGTAAAATTCATCCCCCAAATCCGCATCCTTTCCCATTATCCTTTCAATTAACTTTAATCCCAATTTAAGTCCATAGGAGCAAGCTATAAGGACTGCAGGTATCTCTATAACTCCATGTGGAATCAAAGCCATTGCAACCTTCCAGGATCCATGAAGTCTTGAATAAACGTCGAACACAACACCCAAGAGAAAACCGTTAAATGTTATGAATATCACTGGAACAATTCCAAAGAAGACTCCAAGAACCATGCTAACGAAACTCTTCACGGTGTTGTTCAATATTATGATTGCAAGTATCAGGAATGGAGGTAGATCCTTTATGAAGATTATGTTTTCGGAAACATTCTTTACAAAAAGCTCTGAACTCTCTGGATTTTCTTCAGCCCAGATGTAGCCGAGGTATGAGGAAATTGCAAATAACGTTAGCATCATCACGAACTCCCTCATATAGGTTTTAATGTTGGAAGCTTTAAATATACTTTCGATTCGGACACGTTAACATAACCTCCTCAAATGATTGTAGTATCACATAAACAGGCAGAATAGATTCCAACATCTAATTTAGCTGTAATGGAACGAAAGAAGATTTTTACTCTCTGCTTGAAGGAGCT
>QMZE01000163.1 GCA_003663025.1 Archaeoglobales archaeon | reverse complement strand
ACTACTCTACGGTGGCAGGCCTCGTGGCTATGGCTATGCTCCACCGGCAATGAACCAGATGCAAGCAATGACTCGTTACGCTTGGAGTCCAGCTGCTTACCTCGGACGTTTCTGGGGCGGCTCAAGAGCAGTAAGACGCTGGTACTAGACTGGAGGTGATTGTCATACCGACGGCAGATCAGATGAACAGGGCATTACTGGAGACTGGCGGACCGCCACCAACGCCTGGGGAACAGGCGGGCGCCGAGCCCACCCAGGGCGGTACACAGTCCCCAGTCTTACAGCTTGGAGCTGAGATGCTCCGTGCATTCATGCAGGATCCCTCTGAGGACAATCGTGTAGCCCTCATCACGGTTGCCCATGGGATCCAGCAGGTACTTGAACAGGCAGGTGGCATGGGTGGTCAAGCTCGACCGCCAGAGGCTGCTCCGGGTGGAGCGGCAGAACAGGCGCCACCGCCACAAATGTAACTGACCAACCGGCATTGCTAGGTGTCAGTGGGAGGAAACAGAAATGGCAGACGAGAACATCAACACAGGATCGACTGAATCAACAGAACCAACCGGGCCAACCGAGCCGACCTCGCAAGAGGCAACGGAATCTCAGGCGCCCGAGACACAGCAGTACGATCCCCAGCAGATTGAAGAATGGCGTAAGGCTTACGAGAACCGTGAGGCATGGCAACGTGCAAACACTCAGCGTGCACAGGAGATTGCTCAGTGGCAGGAGTTTGTAAGGTTAATGGATCGGTATCCAGACCTTGCTCAGGAATTTGCACAGAAGCTTGCCGAGCGGCTGGGCGTACCGGATGCTACCGGGATCCCGCCACAGGGCGAGGAGTCGACGGCGCAGCCGGGCGATTTGGCTCGCAAGATTAGCGAGCTCGAACAGAAGCTCAAGGAGATCGAGCAGAAGGAACTTTTAGCGTGGGCCGACCAACAGTGGCGACGAGCCGAGAACGAATACCAGCGACTATTCGGGCAACCGATGCCTGAACAGATGAAAGATAGAATCAGGGAGCACCTTGCCATCACCGGTTCAATCGACCCAGTAGCGTCTATCTACTACGTGTGCAAAGACCAACTACTGAGTCGAGGGGCGCAGGCGAGCCAGGAAGCTGCCCAGAAGGCACAACAGGCAATACAGGGTGCCGTAACGGAGGGTGGCGCCGGTGGAGAGCAAGCACGCCAGATTGACTTCTCCAAGATGAGTCTCGAAGAGCTGGAGCGGCTCGGCAGAGCAGCAGCCACTGGAGAGGCTGATAGCGACTACAACCCCTTTGCGGGGCCATAACTGAAGTACGGAGGTGAAAACAGTTGGCAAACTACACAGATCCCTATCAGGCAGTACTGGATTATGTCGTGCCGAAGCTCCAGTACAATGCCTATCACGATAAGGAGAACACGCTTATCTTGTGGCTCAACCAGAATTGCAAGAAGGCTGTGGGCTCCTTTGGCGAATACATCCGCATCCCACTTCAGTACGGGCACACGGATGATTCAACCGACATCGCTAAGAACCCGTTTGCAACCTTCAGCACAACCGAGGTAATTGACCAGGATGCGCTGAAGTTCAAAGCAAGCGGTTTCGTAAAGCCCATGACGGTGTCCAACTGGAAGACCGAGGTGCTGGTCGGTAACGATAAGAATCGGGTGTACGACTATGTCCTTGGCAAGACCAAGACGATGATGTACTCGGCAACCCGAATTCTTTCCGACCGACTGTTCGGTGATGGTGGCGCAGTTGCTACCGACACGATTGGGCTCCGTTACCACCTCGACCAGAGTGACACGAGCTACGGCGGACTCACAAGGTCAAGCGCCAACACTTACGGGCTCTGGCCGAACGAGGATACCTCAACCACAATCATCACCTGGGGTGCTCTTGAGAATGCCTACATGGACTCCCATGCGGCCACGGATGTCATCATCACCACAAAGGACATCTACGGCTTCATTTGGGCATTGCGCCAGGCACAGGAACGCTATGAGCCTGGTAGCGGCAAGGCGAAGGTATTTGAGGAGGTCGGAGCACCATACATCAACTTCAACGGTATCCCGATCGTCTGGGACGAGCGTTGTCCTGCAAACCACATCTTTGGTCTGAGTAAAGGCAACCCCAACAAGGGTGAGCAGTATATCTACTTCCTCGTCCACAAGACCTGGAATCTCGGCGTGGAGAAGGTAGTGGATAAGACCAAGGATCAGGAGGTCACAGTCTTCAGGAGCAAGTGGGCAGGACAGCTCTGCTTCTCACGTTGCGATACGCAGTTTGCGTTCACTGCTATTACTGGCTAAATGCGGGAGGTGAATTAAGTGGGAACAAATCTCGGTCTTACGCCAACCCCTCCTGATGTATTCGCACAGGCGCTCTATGAGGAGAGTGCTACCAAGAAGCACGCCCTCGGTACCATGCGACTGACGGAGGATGGCAGAATCTTCATATACTGCAAGGCTGGTTCGTCCAACCTGGCAGCTGCGCATCTGTGTACCTACCTGACCACATTCACGAGCGAAGACACTGTCACAGTCGCTCATGCTTCAGGCACTACAACCGTAACGGTTACCGCTTCAGGCGTGAGTGCTGATGACTTTGCTGACGGGTACCTGTTTGTGGATGAGGGCACAGGCATTGGTGAGATTTACCGAATCAAGTCCAATACCGCAACCGATGGTAGCGGCTTGATTCAGGTAACGCTATATGACGAGCTCAAGACTGCCTGGAGCACATCTGATACGGATGTGACTCTGGTCAAGAACCCGTACGGTGGTCTTGTGGTGAATCCTGTTGATGCGCAGCAGCGTCCTGTTGTTGTTACTCAGCGCCCAGTCACCGCTAACTACTACTTCTGGGGACTGGCGAAGGGTATCGGCACAATCAAGATGGATGTTGCCAGTGCAGCTGGGCAGACCAAGTCGGAAAAGCTCATCTACTGCTCAACCAATCATGCCGGGCAGGGAATGCTGATAGCAAATCCCGATACGAGCTCGTCAACTGACTTGGTTGGTCGTCACGTGGTTGGCTGGATTATCGAGGAAGCCGACATCGGGGACGATAAGGCGACACTGGCTTTCATCGATCTGCTCTAACATGGGAACGGGCTGGGCTCCCGGTGAGCTCAGCCCAACCCAAAGAAGGAGGGTAGATAATGGCATTCTCCGTAACTCGCACAAGAGTTCCGCTTGGAAACAGAATCGGAGTCATCTGCGAAATCACAGGTGACGGCTCCACACGAACATTTGAGACGGGCTTAAGTCGTGTGGACTTTGCGGTGCTGGCTACTGGGGACGGTAGTGCAACCAACTGGACGACAGATGGCGTGTATTACAACTATTCAGATGGCGGTACCACAGAGGCTGATGGCTATGTCTATCTGGGTTTTGCACCTGCTGACGGCGAGAAAATCTGGCTCTTTGCGATTGGGCTTGGTTAGGAGGTGACCTGTTGACCGATTGGACATCCAAGAGTGAGCCTACGACAGGATGGATAGGGGAGGTCTGCGAGATAACCAACCCGACGTTTCAGGAACCGCTGAGCACGGGTTGGGGTTATGGCACAGACTTCAAGCAGCATAGCTCATTCGGTTATGACGATACTTACAGTGCTGTGCTCTACAGCAAGGATGTCGTGCCGACACCTGGTGAGGCTTCGCTGGTGAGCGATTCAATCTCTGTGCGGAAGGGCAGAAAATACAAGCTCACCTGTTACTTCTATCTCTGGCCGGGTGCATCCTTCTGTCCACAAGGGCAGCACAAGATAAATATCCGAAAGGCACCTGGCGAATCGGTAATCGCCTCTGAACGACTCGACACGCTACCGAGCGATACCTGGAACAAGATTGAGGTCACCTTCACGGCACCAGCTAACACGGACATCGTTGACGTAAGGTTCAGTCCAGATGTTGATAGTGAGCAACCCGAGCTTTTCTGTGCCTTCGATGCTTTCAAGCTTGAGGAGCAAACGACCTGGGCTTCAAGCTCCGCTCCCGAGACCAGCTGGGCTGGTGAGTATTGCAACATAACAAACCCGACATT
>QMZE01000162.1 GCA_003663025.1 Archaeoglobales archaeon | reverse complement strand
GAGATGTCGAATGTTGGGGGTGTCATGTATATCTTGGGATCGTAATCCATCAGACTGGGTGCAACCCCAACGTGATCAAGGTGTCCATGGGATATTATTACGGATTTTGGATAAACGCTGTTTATTGGAAACTCTGGTGGGTTACTGGGCTTCAATCCGTAATCAAGCATGATACTGTCAACTAATATTGCAGACCTCCCTACCTCCCTGCATCCACCTAGGAAACTTATCACAGTCATTCTTAAATACTAATGAGGAAGAATATATAAATTTCGTCATCACAAGGAATTAAAGTTTAAAACTCATATAAAAATATATTTCTTATAGATCGTAGGCATTATTAACCTCCAGAGACACTACAAGAATCAAATTTCAAAATGTAAGCAATATTAACAGTAACTATTTACCAAATTTAATACACCCAATCTTTTCAAAGCTTATTTTTGATGAAGAATAAAGTATTTTATTTAGATGTAGGGAAGATAATACCTATCGTTACTGGTCTTTTCTCAAGCTTTTTTAGAACTATCTCAGAGAGGTGTCCAGCACTCTATATTCTTTCTTACATTTTGACAGGTCATAAACTACTAGCTTTTTTTTAAAAATTTGAGCAAGGGATCATCAATTATTAAAATTGCTTCTCCTTCACCAAAATCTATGTAATGTTCCTGTCTCATTTTTCTTTGATATATTTTATCTTTCTTTCCATCTAAAATGAATTCTTCACCTTTTTCTTCACACTCAAATATCGGTGAGTCTATTACCTTAGTAAGTCGTTCAAAATCTTCCTCTTTTACCTTTATCTTTATGAACTCTTTTTCAGTTTCTTCAATCAAGCAACCCCTAATTCTTAACTTTTCTTTCAGTTATTATCACCTTCATTAGATCTCTATAAGACAATTTAAATTTTAGGGTTATCTTGACTATGAAATCTAGATAACTACTCCATAGAAGATATATAAAATCAAACTTCAACCAAAACTATTGCATTCTTCGTTTCAAGAACCTCTACATCCTCTCCCTTTACAACTTTCTCCATCTCAACCTCAAACCACTCCCCCTTCACCTCAACCTCCTTACCATCCAAGCTAATAACAACACTACCCCCTTCAAACAGCTTAAGCTTATCCTCATCACTTAGATTCTCAACAGCCCTAACGACATCTCTAGCCTTCTCCTTAAACATTGGTCCTATTATTCCAAACTTCGGCTTCATCCTCCTAACTCTAACCTCTATATCAGGAATCTCGCTCAAAAGCTCAACGTTTGAATTCAAGGCTCCAGCTATGTCTCTGGTATCGACATAAATTGGAACGTATATCCTTACAGACTTTAGGGGAGCATTTAGTGACATACCCCTCTCATGCTTAAACCTCCTAACTGCAATCACAATCTCCTTAATCAACTCCCCTCTCCTCTCAGCCTCCTCATCTATGAACTCCTCAACCTTGGGATAACTTTGGAGGTGAACACTTCCAACTTCAACACCCATCGAATCGTGCAACCTGTGCCAGCACTCCTCAGCTAGGAATGGTGTTATGGGTGCAAGCAACCTTATCAAAACCTCCATAACCTTGTAGAGTGTAAACTTTGCTGGAACTCTCTCATCTTCACTTCCTGAGTATAGTCTGTTCTTTACAATCTCTATGTAGTTGTCCGCAAACTCATACCATGCAAAGCTCCTTATAGCCTTCAATGCCATGTCAAATCTGTAACTCTCCATGTATCTATCAACATCCCTAACTAGTTTCATTAGCTTTGAGAGGATCCATCTGTCAGCATCCCTCAAATTCTTGCATTCTGGAATTTCTTTGAGGTGCAATGTTACAAACCTCAAGATGCTCCAGAACTTCTGCTGAAATCTGTAAGCAGACTTAATTTCCTTCCAGCTAAATGCAACATCCTCACCAACAACTCCACTCGCAGCCCACTGTCTTAGAGCATCCGCTCCATAACTTTCAACAATCTCATCTGGTGATATAACGTTTCCCAAACTCTTGCTCATCTTCCTACCATCCTCACCAAGAACCATACCGTTTATCACTATCTCACTCCAGGGAATTTCATCAATCAACGCAAGAGATCTCAAAATTGTATAGAAAGCCCATGTTCTGATTATGTCGTGTCCCTGAGGTCTCAAGTTGGTTGGATACGTCTTCAAGTTTGGCCATCCACACACAATCAACGGTGTTATGGATGAATCCATCCAAGTATCCAAAACGTCACTCTCACCTTCAAAATCCATCCCACCACATTTTGGACAAGGTTCCTTTGGCTTATCCTTTGTAGGATCCACTGGAAGCCAATCTTCCCTTGCAACCACAATCTCACCACACCTCTTACACCTCCAAACTGGTATTGGTGTTGCAAATATCCTCTGCCTACTGATCACCCAATCCCACTCCATAGATTCAACCCAGTCTATCAACCTCTGGAGCATGTGTTCGGGGATCCACCTAATCCTCTTTGCACCCTCTATCACCCTCTCCTTATCAACCTTCACAAACCACTGATCCTCAACAACTATCTCAACAGGTGTCTTGCAACGCCAACATACACCCACATTCTGATCTACATCCTCCTGCCCAATCAACCTACCCTCCCTCTCCAAATCCTTCAGTATCCTCTCCCTAGCCTCCCTCAACGTTAAACCCTCATACCTACCAGCAAGCTCGTTTAACCTACCATCCTTCCTCAATACAGATCTCAACGGTAAATTGTGCTTCTTCCACCACCTGACATCCTGCCTGTCACCAAATGTGCATATCATCACAATTCCAGTCCCAAAGTTTGGATCTACCTCCTCATCCTCCACTATCGGAACCTCGTAGTTGAAGATTGGAACCTTCACCCTCCTACCAACGAGATGTCTATACCTCCCATCCCTTGGATGAACTGCTATCGCAACACATGCTGGAATCAACTCTGGTCTGGTTGTAGCAATCTCCACATCCTCATCAAAAAGTATGTAGTTCAACTTCGTCTTACCCTTCCTGTATTCTATCTCAGCCAACGCTATCGTCGTCTGACATCTTGGACAGAAGACTACGGGATGACAATCCCTGTATATCAAACCCTTCTCATACATTCTAACAAACGACATCTGTGTCTTCTTGTAGTATTCTGGAAGCATGGTTATGTATTCCTTACTCCAGTCTATGCTAAATCCCAACCTCTTCATCATACTTCTCATCTTCTCTATGTTCCTCATTGTAAATTCCGCACACATTCTCCTAAACTCCTCCCTTGGAACGTCGTTCTTACTTATCCCATACATCTCCTCAACCTTCACCTCAGTTGGCAAACCGTGACAGTCCCATCCCTGTGGAAACATGACGTTGTATCCCTTCATCCTCTTGTATCTCGCTATGAAATCTATGTAACACCAGTTCAAGGCATTTCCAAGGTGGAATGAACCTGTTGGGTATGGAGGGGGTGTGTCTATTATGAAGTAAGGTTTCCTCGACCAGTCAAACTCATACATGTCGTCACTCCAAGCTCTCAACCACTTCTCCTCAACAACCTTAGCGTTATACCTCTCCATCAAACATCACCAAAGGTATCGAGGGATATAAGGCTCTTTAAATCCTTCTCATACTTCAAAAGATTCTCAAGCCTGTAGTCTTCAAGTAAAACCTTCTTCAAATCTTCAATTGGCATCTCGACCTTTATCTCCCTCGTCCTACCGTATCTACCCTTGGAAATAACTATAGAGTTTATTATTCCAAGCATGTCAAGCTCTGAAATTAGATCGCTGACCCTCCTCTGAGTCAAGACATCCAAGCCAATCCTCCTACACAGATTCCTGTATATGGAGTATGCCTCTCCAGTTGTAAACTTTGCATACCCAGATTCCGTCAAAATGATCATACCAAAAAGCAAAACCTTGCTCTGAGTTGGTAGTGTTCTTACAGCTTCAGAAACTTGATCACTCTCAATCTTTCTAACAGCCTTTTTAACGTGCTCCCTTGTAACTCTCTCACTGTTCTCCCTCTCAGCTATCTCACCACTGACTCTCAGAAGATCAAGTGCCTTCCT
>QMZE01000161.1 GCA_003663025.1 Archaeoglobales archaeon | reverse complement strand
TGTAATAGTGTTCCTACCTACACTGAGTTCATCCCTACACGGATCAACCATTATCCAATCTCCATAAACAAGTGAAGTTACGGCAATTGGCAAATCTCTAACTGGTAACGGAAAATCGTTACCAACTTCAAACCTCTCAGCTGGAACTGTTGTATTTAATAGGGCTGCAATTGCAGCCAATGCTGAAGCATCCATAAGATTTCCATCATCATCCAAAGCCCATATATCTATAAACACCATCCAAACCTTCTCCCCCTCCTCAACACACAGCCTCTTCAAATCAACAGCTTCGCTGTGCCTTATTCCCCTATCGACAACCCTTGCCAATTCAATTGCATTCTCGTCTGGTGGTCCAGGTTCAAACGTTGGTGATGCTAAAGGAACCAATTCAGCATTTGTAATTATTATTCCCTGATCTGGTGTGTCTGGGAATGGTTCACCTATCTGCATCTTTACACCAACAACAACCTGCGTATTCCCAAGTTTTACGTAGGCAGATCCTTCAGCCTTTCCTATTATCCCAGTCTTTATCTCGATACTCCTCATCTCATCAAAAGACCTACCATCTATCCTCTCCCCTTCCCTAAGCTTTGACAAAACGTAATCCTTCCTAACCTCCATTAATATGTCGTTCATTCTATCACCTCCTCCCCAACGTATCTCTTAAGTATTGCATCCCTCTGAAGCTTGTATATTTTCATTGCACCCCTCTTAGCAAGCTCCAATGCAGACTTAAGTTCATCAACCGTCAACCTCCCATCCATCTGAAGTAGAGTTATGGACTCTATCTTCCCATTTCTAATTAGAAATGCAAATGGAACATCGGCTTCACCGTAGTAGTCCTCATCCTTCATTGGATCCAAAACCAAAAAACCCTCAACCTTTGCAACAGCTACCGAAGTCACTATACCCTTCATTGGAACTCCAGCATCTATGAGTGCAACACTTGCAGCGTTTAAGCATGCTGTCCTCGATCCAGCGTCAGCCTGCAAAACCTCAACAAATATGTCTATCGATGAACGTGGAAATAGTTCTTTCATTATGACAGGTTCCAAAGCCTCCCTACTAACCTTTGAAATCTCAATACTCCTCCTGTCTGGTCCAGGTCTCTTCCTCTCCTCAACACTGAATGATGCCATGCTGTATCTGTATCTTATTATAGCCTTGCTTGGATCTTCAAGATGCTTTGGATGAACCTCCCTTGGCCCATAAACTGCAGCAACAACCTTGTTTCCACCCATCTCCAAGTAACATGAACCATCCGCTCTATTTAAAATACCAGCTTCAATCTTTATTGGTCTAAGCTCATCAAATCCCCTACCATCCAACCTCCTCCCATCAACTATCAACTCCATCCAACTCACCTCAACCTCTCCTCTGGAACCTCAGGAATTTTTTCTTCAGTCTCAAAGCCCATCTCAACCTTCCTCCTCTTTACGAATTCTGCAATCCTGTCAGTTAAGCCTTCGGTGTGTGCTTCCCTCTCTATTATGTATATAGCCTCCTCGGCAATAGAAACCTTCCTCCTATCCCCATTAACCCATATCAATCCATTCTGTCCAACTATTATCTGAACGTCCAACTCAGACTTCAACAGCTTTATCATGCTACCCTTCTTACCAATAACCCTAGGAACCCTTGTGGGATTTATCAAAACAATCCTACCTATCCTTATAGCCCTACACAACTTATCCTTCATTGTTAACGTTACCCTCATCTTTGGATCGATGTTCATTACCTTTGCAATTACGGTGTCACCTATATCGAGTATCTCGTTTGGCTTCTTGTTTGGTCTGACGTTTGGATTCTCTGATGTTGGAAGGAAGGCTACGTAGGGTGATAGGATGTCAACAATCCAACCGTTTGAAGAAACCTCCCTCACAATACCTATCACAGTATCTCCAACTGATGGGACGTATCTACCCTTCAAAGGTATAACCCTAACCGTAGTCTCGGTCTTATCCAACAAACCCAAAACCCTTGCATAAACCTTGTTACCTTCAACGTAAGTATTTTCACCAGCCGTCCTTGGATTTGTGGATAGCAAATCTCCAGGCAAAACAATCTCCCTACTAACCTCCATCCAACCACCTCAAATCTGAATCCTCTTTAAAATTTTTGTCAAAGCTTCACCCTTCGTAACCCTACCAAGCAGATCCATGAGATCACCGTGAAGTCCAGCTGGAATCCTCATCACACATATCCAACTCCCATCCCTCTGCCACTCCTCCTTCAAAACGTTTCCAAATGAGTATAGTGCAGATATGGCTTTTCCAGTATGCTCTGGAGGAACCTTTATTGCAATCTCAATCTCCTCAAACCTCATTGGCAAGATGGGTTTCAAAGCCTTTACAACATCCTTTATCTGAGCTTCAACTGGCTTAAATATGTCTATGTGAATCTTGGCCTGCTCAAGAGCCATCTCAATCCTTGAAGGTGGATGGGGGGTGTTTGTTCTAGGATCTACGGTGTTCCTCCTTATATACTCAACTATCTGCCTCCTCTTCTGCTCAAGCATCTCTCTCCTCTGCTCAGCTGTGATCTGAACCTCACCATCAACAATTATCCTCCTCACAACTTCCCTTATCTCAGAAGTTCCAAAGAACCTTGTAAGTTCATCCTTTGAAACTCTCTCACCCTTCTTAGCATCCTTAAAGACTTCCTCAACAACGAGTAGCCTCTCAAAATCTACATTCTTCCCCTCCTTAAGATCCCTTGCAAGGTATGGATCGACCAAGACCTCAAATACCTCTCCACCCTTCTTAAGCCTTGCAATCACTGCCTTCTCAAGTGAAACCATTGCATTCACCTCTGAGTCCTTATTATCTCGTTTGCCTTATCAACAAAACCCTTGATCTCATCAACACCCAATATCCTGAAAACCCTATCCTCAACCCTAACCATACCAACCTCAATTCCATCGTAAGTCAGTTCACTCTCAATAGCCTTACCCATAGCAACCATTGCGTTAACCATCGCATCCTCCAAACTCATTCCATCTCTGTATTCCTTCTCAAAGAACTCCATAACAACGTTCCTCCCAGCACCTATTGCAGTTGCCTTGTATTCCAGAAGTGCACCACTTGGATCTGTCTCATACAACCTTGGCTTCTCATCTATACCTGCAATCAACAGAGAAACTCCAAATGGTCTGACACCTCCAAACTGTGTGAACTGCTGCTTGAAGTCACATATCCTCTTTGCAAGATCCTTAACCCTTATTGGTTCATCGTAAGTTAAACGGTTTATCTGAGCTTCAAGTCTAGCCCTGTCAATCAGTATTCTTGCATCGGCTACGAGTCCAGATGTTGCTGCACCTATGTGATCGTCTATAACGTATATCTTCTCAATCGTGTTTGGCTCAAGGAGCTTACTCGTAACCCTCCTGTCAGCTACGAGTATAACTCCACCATCAGTCTTCACACCAATAGCTGTTGCACCTCTCTTAACAGCCTCTCTAGCGTATTCAACTTGAAACAACCTTCCATCTGGACTGAATACAGTTATGGCTCTGTCGTATCCCATCTGTGGTAGATGCATACCATCACCTCCCTATAAACTTTCTCAGACAGCTTTTAATCGTTCCGCCAACGCCCAGTATCACAACTACAACCCTCGAATTTTCAACGTTACTGACGAGATTCAAACCAAACTTGACATCTTTTAAAGCTTCTCTGTAACATCTCAATATACCCCTCCTCCCATCAAAATACTTTAGTTCAAGCCCCAAAGGTTTCATTTCACCAAAGAGAGATAGCATAGTCTCCTTAAAAACTTCAAAGAGCTTACTACCATTCAACTTACATTCCGAAATTACTTCAAACGCTATATATCTGTATCTTCTCCTTAGGGAAGGTGGAAGTCCCTTCATACCAAAACCATAACCAAGTATAACAAAATTAAAACCAAGATTAGTATCAACACAGCCAAAGCTCCAATCCTCTCAACTCTCCTCTTCAAATCCTCACTTACAAACTCGATCTCAATCTCCCTCTTACAAATCTCCTCCATTATCACCTCAACCCTCCTCTTTCCAAT
>QMZE01000160.1 GCA_003663025.1 Archaeoglobales archaeon | reverse complement strand
CTAAGATCTGGAAAAAAGATAATATTCACAACCTATTACAGAAACATAGATTTGACAACTGAAAACGTTAATAAGGTGCTGACAAAGCTTAGGATTCCAGTGAGGGTTAACAACGATGTTGTTGTTGATCCTGAGAACAACGCTGGAGACGAGATGTTTCCAATTGCAAAATACAAGGAGTGTAGAGTTGTAATGCCGTGTGCATCTTCGATAACTGCAAAGGATAACATAAAACTTATAGTGGCATCGGATAAGGCAATATCAAATCCAACTGGACTGAAAAATCCAGTTTTGGGTGTTAAGGTAAAAAGGGGTGGTGAGCTTGTTGTTTTGGGAACTTGTGTCTTCTGGGATAACTACTGCATAGATCTTGAAGATAACAAGATACTATCCTTGAATTTGCTTCAGTATTAATAAAAACAAAAATAAACTCAAATCAATCTGATAACATGAGCAGGGAAGACTTGATGAGGTATCTGATTGAAGTTGGAGCTTTGAAGTTTGGTGAATTTACACTTTCATCTGGGAAGAAGAGCAATGTATATATTGATATAAAGCATGCATGCACATATCCACACGTTTTAAAGACAATATCTGAGATTATGTCTAAAATTGTTAAAAGTTTAGATTTTGATAAAATTGCATGTATAGAACTTGGAGGTGTCCCTCTGGCGGTTGCTCTATCACTCAGAGTTGAAAAACCACTTGTAATATTTAGAAAGGAGAAGAAGGGTTATGGGATTGAAGATGACTGCATTGGAGATGTTAAATCTGGTGAGAGGTTTGTAGTGGTTGAAGATGTAACTACAACTGGAAGATCTGCCCTATCAGTTGTCAGGAGGGTTGAAGAGAGGGGTGGGAAAGTCGTGGCTGTCTTAACGGTTGTAGATAGGGAGGAGGGAGCCAAGGAGAAGATAAAAAACCTCATCCCAATTTTAAAGATGGATGAGATACTTGAAGGACTCAGAAGAATTTAAATATCGAATCGTGCTTCAAGACCTTCTATGAAGGTTGAAAGGTTAACAAAGAGGAAGACAAATCCAAACTTAATTAAGCTAATTGAATTCTTATTCAAAGCTTCAGCTGAGAACAATGTTAAGATTTGGAAGGATATTGCTGAGAGACTTGTAAGACCAAAGAGGTTGTATGCTGAGGTAAACGTTTCCAAGATTCAGAGGTATGCAAATGAAGGAGAGATGATTGTTGTTCCAGGGAAGGTGTTAGGTGGTGGAAAGATTTCAAAACCCGTGAAAGTTGCAGCTCTAAGCTTCTCAGAATCTGCAAAGCGTAAGATTGAATCTGTTGGTGGTAGATGTTTGAGTATAGTGGAACTGGTTGAAATGAATCCAGAGGGTAGTGGGGTTAGGATAATGGGGTGACCTTATGAATGTTGTGAGGGTTTTGAAGACGTTGGGTGAAAATTATAAGGTTATAAATGCTGAGGGACACATACTAGGCAGGTTATCGAGTGTGATTGCAAAGAGGTTGCTAAACGGTGAAAGGATTGTTGTTGTGAATGCTGAGAAGGTTATTGTGACTGGAGATAGGGATACCGTTTTTAGGAGATATAAGGAGAAGTATGATAGGGGTAGCAAGGAAAAGGGGCCTTACTTCCCAAGACATCCCGAGAAGATCTTTAAGAGAACTGTGAGAGGTATGCTACCCTGGAAGAGTAGGAGGGGTAGGGATGCTTACAGGAGGCTCAGGGTTTTCATTGGAGTTCCAGATGAACTTAAGGATAGAGAATTTGAGGTTGTTGATGTTGCCTTGTATGAGAATGTATGCAAGACTGAAAAGTTTGTTACCTTAGCTGAGATTTGTGAGTATCTGGGTTTTAGGTGTTCGGTATGAAGGTTGTTATAACAAGTGGAAAGAGGAAGACTGCAATAGCAAAAGCTGTTGTGAGAGATGGGGTTGGGAGAGTTAGAATAAACAAGATACCTATTGAGATCTATCAGCCAGAACTCGCTAGGTTAACCATGATGGAACCTCTGATAATAGCAAAGGATCTGGCAAAGAGGGTTGACATAGATGTAACAGTGAGAGGAGGGGGTGTGATGGGGCAAGCTGAAGCTGCAAGAACTGCTATCGCCAGAGCTTTAGTTGAGTGGAGTGGAGATGAGGAGCTTAGGAGAGCTTATTTGGAATACGATAGATTTCTGCTTGTAAACGATGTGAGGAGGAAGGAGCCAAAGAAGCAGGGTGGTAGGGGGGCTAGGAAGAGGAGACAGACTTCGTATAGGTAAAGATTTTATACAGCATTTGAGACGGTGGAACGGATGGAAGGTGTAGATTTCCCAATCAGATGTTTCAGCTGTGGAGCTGTGATTGGTCATCTGTATTCAGAATATAAGAAGAAGCTTGGGGAGGGAAAAACTCCTAAGGAAGCTTTGGATGAGATGGGAATTGAGAGATACTGCTGCAGAAGGATGTTTCTAACGTATAGATCTGTGCTTGAGGAGATTGCAAGGTTCCATGGGGCCGTGGGGTAGCTGGTTATCCTTCCGGCTTCGGGAGCCGGTGACCCGAGTTCAAATCTCGGCGGCCCCATCAAAGGGGTGATGTCCCATTAAACGAACCTTCCCATTTGAATATACTCGATTTGAGAAAGCCCGTATCATCGGTGCTAGAGCTTTACAGATTGCATTGGGGGCACCCATACTCATAGATACAGACAAAAATGATCCTCTGGAAATTGCAAGGGATGAGTTTGAGAGGGGTATAATCCCGATAACAGTTAGAAGGAGGAGGGAAAGCATAGTTTGGCTTGAAAGGTATGATATGTTTTAATTTTTTAAACTTTGTCTTTTGATGAAACGTTTGTAAAATTTTCTTTAAGTTAACTCCCGAGAAGATGGCAAGATAACGAAAAAGTCTAAATAAACCTTAAGGTTTTGCTCCTTAAGTTGTCCCCTTTCGATAACAGATGTTAAAAATCTTTTAAGTGTATTTAAATTGTTCGTCTTTTGTGTATCCTCGAAGAACATGCTCATTAGAACATTTACCTCATAATCCTTGAACTTATACCCTTCACAATACTCTCAACCCTCTCAACACTCTCACATATATCCTCAGCTATCCTTTTGACGTCTCTCTCACCAATCAAGATCATGTAGTTTTCGATGAAGTCCTCAGCAACTTCATCGTCATCCAAATCCCAAACTCCAGAAAACATTGGATGCATGTCATTTAGGAATTTAACGACTTCTTCAAAATTCCTTCCATTCAAAAGATCTCTCACATAGTCATGTTCAAAGAATTGGCAGTCTCTGAGTATCTTTATGACTGCATTTCTCAGACTAACCACATCGTAAACTCTATTTGCTGGAGAATACTTCCTTACGATACTGTCCATCTCAACCTTCGAATATTCAAATATCTTCCCACCCTTTGAAACTTCGATTAGGATCTTGTATGTCTTTGGATCTATAGGTGCAATCCTAATCCTCCTTCCACTCTTCAACTTCACTGCAAATACTCCCTTCAAAGATCTTACATCTTTCCTAGTCAGGTTGTTTATCTCTTCCGGAGTTGCCAAGGTTGATATTATAAGTCTAATCATAGCATGTTCCTTCAAGTTTTTTCTCGATGTTGCATTTATGTATCTTATGTCAAACTCCTTTATCAACAGCTCATCCATCAAGGAAACTTATAACTCCACATATATATCTTTGATGAAGCATCCCTGCTTAGTTCAGATAAGAGATGTTGATTACAAAAAGCTTGAAGATGTTGTTAATAGGGCTGGAAGGTTTAATGTAGAGGTTTCTAAAGTTAAGAACGGTGTTGACATATACTTTGATGATGTAAACGATGCCAGAGTTTTCATATCAAATGTAAAGAAGATCCATAACTTTAGTATCAAATTCAGCACGAGATTCGCTGGAGTTAGAGGTGGGAGGGTTAGGGTTCTCTTCGTCTATTGTCTGAGAGGACAACATTTTTAAATCCATATATTTATTCAATTTGGGGCCGGTAGCTTAGCTGGGTAGAGCGCGGGACTCTTAATCCCGCGGTCGGGGGTTCAAATCCCTCCCGGCCCG
>QMZE01000159.1 GCA_003663025.1 Archaeoglobales archaeon | reverse complement strand
GTCTTCCCTCTCCTTCTTTGAAGACTTAACTGGTAATCCAGTTGCAACGACATTCACACTACCTCCAAGCCTATCTATAGCATACCTTGCAATCTCTATGTAAGACTGATGCATTATCCTACCTTCGTGCAGAGGTCTGAGAACTTCGACATCCATGGTCTGCGAAACTATCATAGCCTGTTCACCTATGAAAACCCTACTCCCTTCACCCTTCAAACTCCAATCCCTCTCCTCCCCATAGACAACCAAACTTGGAAATACAATAACACTCTCCCCATCGTTTGTAGCTTTTGTAAGACTCGTTCCAACGTCCAATCCAACTATCATAACTTGAGTCTCCAAACAATTTAATAAGTGTTCCGAAAGGTATAACTTTTCTCAATCAAACTGGATTTGATGATACTGTGTGGTGAGTTCTTTTACCATGGAAGAATAGTTTACTGCTGTGTTGAGATTGAGGATGGTTTGATTGTAAATGTAAAGAGAGATTTGAAGGGGAAGGAGGTGAAGGGTGTAATTCTGCCAGCTGGAATAGACGTTCACGTCCACTTCAGAGACTTCAAAGAGAGTCACAAGGAGACGATAGAGAGTGGAAGTCTTTCAGCTTTATACGGTGGAGTTTGCCTGGTTGTTGATCAACCAAACACAAATCCACCAATCGTAGATGTGGATACATACTTCAAAAGGATGGAGATTGCAAAAAGGAAAACGTTCATAGACTATTCACTGAATCTTGGATTGACAGAGGATAATGTAGATGAGATTGATAAGATGTTGAATGTTATAGAAAGGGTCTATCGTGTCCCAGCTGTTGGTGAGGTTTTTTTAAATAAGGTAGGATACGATACACTTAAGAAGGCTAAAAGCAAGATAAGAAAGCTGATAACTGTTCATGCAGAGGATCCCAATGAGGGGGATGTTGAATCCGAGATCAAGGCTGTTGAGAATTGCCTGAAGATTGGAGACTTTCACTTCTGTCACATATCGACTGCAGATGCCCTAAACTTAATATACGATTCAAGCTCAACATCCGAAGTAACACCACACCACCTACTATTTTCAAAGAACGATGTCCCCTTCGATGTAAATCCACCCCTCAGAGAAATCAAAGATCGTGTTGAGCTAATTAAGAACTTCTGGAAGATTGACATCCTAGCTTCTGACCATGCACCACATACACTTGAAGAGAAGAGGGAAGGGGCACCTGGATTTCCTGGGGTTGAAACACTATATCCAATATTCTTCTACATGGTTAAGAGGGGTTACGTTAGGATTAACGACTTGGTTGAAAAGTTTGCAATAAATCCAGCTAGAATTTTTGGGTTTGATAGATACGGTGAGATAGATGTTGGGAAGTATGCAAACTTTGCAGTATTTGATCCAAAGATGGAGAGACCTATAAGGGCTAAGGAACTTCATTCAAAGGCTGGATGGACTATATACGAAAATCTTATGGCTATATTTCCAAAGGAGGTTTACATAAGGGGTGAGAAGGTTTTGGAAGATGGGGAAGTTTTGGTCGATGGGGGTTTCGGTAGGGTAATTCGAAAAAATAGCAAATTTTAAATATATTGCCATGCTTGTCCTTAACAATCTTTATCAGAGGGTGATTATCATGGAAAGCACAGAGGTTCTTGAAAAGATTAGAGAGGCGGAGTTGAAGGTTGAAGAGGACATAAGAAGTGCAAAGGAGGAGGCCAAGGAAATTATCAAGAAGGCTAGGGAGGAAGCTAGGAAGATCGTGGAGGATGCTGAGAAGGAGAGTGAGAAGATAGTTTCTGAAATTTTGGAGAAGGCAAAGGCAGATATAGAGAGGGAAAAGGGGGAAGTCAGAGAATCACTGAGTAAGAAGATATCTGAGATCGAGTCAAAGGGAAAGTCAAATATGCAGAATGCGGTTGAATTTTTATATAAAGAATTTGTAGGGATGATCGAGTATGCTTAAGCCAGAGAGGATGGTTAAGGTTTCGGTAGTGGGTTCGAGAGATCACTTTGAAAAGGTATCTGAGATATTATACGATCTAAATCTCATACACATAGAGGATCCAGAGGAAACTGAATACTTTAAGCTCGGAGAACCCTTCGAGAAAGCAAGTGGAATTTCGAGGAGTCTAGTTCAACTTAGAAGTATCTTAGCATACCTAAAGCTTGATCCAGAGAAGTACTTTCCAAAGAGGAGGTTTAGGACTGAAGAGGTTGTTTCTGAGATAGATTCAAAGCTTGAGGTTTATAGAACTGAACTTGGTGCAAAGATAGACAGGATAAGGGAGTTGCAGGATAGATTGAAGACTCTGGAGGAGGAGTTGAGGGTAATTGAGCCATTGAAGGTTCTTGGAATACCTCCAAGACTCCTGAAGGATTACATAACCATAAGACCATTTGTAGGATTTATAAGGGTAGATCCAAGTCCAAGGATAAGGGAGGTTACGGATAAGTTTGAGATATTCTTGAAGAGCTATGGCAAGGAGTATGTCGTAGCGGTCTTCGTTAAAATTGAGCATGCTGACGATGTATTCAGAATTCTACAGGAGTATGGTTTCAGGGAGGTTGGAGTTCCAGACATTGAAGATTACGACGTTAGGATATCTGAGATCCAATCTGAGATGACATCAATTCAGGATGAGATTAAGAGTCTTGAGTCTGAGATAGAGGAGATAAAGGCTAGGGAGTCTGACTTGATGCTGGCAATTGAAGAATACTTGAGCATGGAACTTGAGAAGTCTGAGTTACCTTTAAGATCTCTCGTATCGAGATACGTATTCTTTGTAGTTGGATACATTCCAGAGAGGGACTTTGAGAGGTTCAAGGATAGAGTTGAGAGTGAAACAGATGGAAAGGTGACTGTTGAATTGATAGAAGAAAAGGGACATCACAGTCCACCAACAAAGCTTACAAATCCTTCCTACGTAAAGGACTTCGAGGTTCTCTCAACAACCTATGCAACTCCAAGGTATCACGAGGTTGATCCAACTTGGATAATGTCGATATTCTTCCCCCTGTTCTTTGGTTTGATGCTTGGTGACATTGGTTACGGTGCATTGATCACAGCCATATCCCTCTATCTTAAGAGGATATTCAAAACTGAGGGTTGGCAGAAGTTGTTGAACATAGGGTTGTATTCTGGAATTTCATCGATATTCTTTGGATTCCTATACGGTGAATGTTTTGGACCCTTTGTCGTTGGAGAGGGATTGAAACCTTCAGACGTTCACTGGTTTGGTAATGCCTTAGCTTCCCTTTATGCATTCAACCATGGACATCCAATATTTGACAGGGTTGAGCCTTTTGGTGTTAAAGCCTTGCTATTCATAACTCTGACAATTGGAATGTTCAAGCTCCTTTGGGGGTTTGCATTGGGATTCAGGAACGTTGCGGTTGAGCATGGTTTAAAGGAGGCTTTGCTTGAGAAGGGTTGTTGGTTTATAGGTGTGCTTGGATTGTGCTTCATGATACTTGGATTCTCATACAACCTTGGTATATTCAACTCTCCACCACCCGATGGATTTGGAGAACTCTTACCAGACAACCTATACGTGTTTGGAAGTTACACGGTTGAAGATGGGAGGAGTGTTCCACTACCAATTCCAGGGCTTGTGAAGGGTTGGCAGATGGGTGTCAACATATTCTACCTCCTGGCTTTACCACTGATAATAATATGGTTCATTCTGTTTGCGAAGGCTGAGATTCCAAAGATGGGTGCAATGGGTATAATAATGGGTGTAGAGCTACTAACATGGTTTGGTCAGATTCTGAGCTTTGCTCGACTTCTTGCAATTGGACTTGCATCTGTTTACTTTGCATACGTCTTCAACTACCTAACCATAAAGATGGGTTTCCCACCAGGCATGGCAATACTACCAGTTGCAATAATAATACTGTTACTTGGACACATCTTGAACCTTTTACTTGGAATACTCGATCCAGGATTGCAGTCACTCAGATTGCACTACGTAGAGTTCTTTACAAAGTTCTTTGAGGGTGGTGGTATTTTGTATAAGCCGTTTGGTAGGATTAAGAAGTTTTTAGAGTAGGAGGTGATGAGTATGG
>QMZE01000158.1 GCA_003663025.1 Archaeoglobales archaeon | reverse complement strand
GATCCGGGGCGGTTCTCTTTTTCATCTTTCATTCGTGTCAATCTGTGTAATCCGTGTCTTTTCTCCGTGTCTTTTCTCTGTATCTTTTCTCCGTGTCTTTTCTCTTGTATCTTTTCTCTGTATCTTTTCTCTTGTGGCTTTTATTCGTGTCAATTAGTGTGAATTAGTGGTTCAGTTTTCAGTTTTTAAATCCCCGTTAATCCCGTCTAAATAAAATCTGTGTCAATCGGTGAAATCTGCGGTTTTTCTTTTGTGTCTTTTGCTTCTCTTGCAACCCTTGCGTTTTCTCTTTTCCGTGTTCATCCGTGTCTTCCGTGGTTTCTTTCATTTCGTGTATGGAGCCTGCCCCGGACCCGATCCGGGGTGGTTCTGTTTTCAGTTTTCAAATCCTGTTAACCCCGTCTAAATGTCGCAAATTGGCCATAGATATTCGCAAATTGGCCTTTACTTAAGGGGTAGTTTTTTGGGATAATACAACCGTAAGCCGATAGTCGTATTTAGAGACTAAGGGCGTGTAGATAGATAGAGGTTTTATTTTGGGTCAGTGAGGACGCCGCGGGCAAGGGCGTATGGGGGTAAGCAGCGGTGTTGTCAGACAAAGCGTGTGTGTATATGTTTTTTGGGCGAGTTCTTTTATTTCGCTCGATGTGTAAACGTTTACCAATGCAGGGTTTTGAGCAGGGTTGATTGAAAGAAAGGAGCGTGATAGGAAAAAAACTGTAGAACGGTGTGAGTGTAAATAGCGTATTAATTTTAGTGGAGGTATCAATTATGAAAAGGTATTTATTGATTTTGTTGTGTCTGGTCTGTGTAGGATCAGCACAAGCTTATGTCGGCGGTGTGACGGGCGTAACGATCGAGGATGTGTCCACGGAATATGCAGGGCGAGAAGCGGTCAATATAATCGATGGTAACGGTTTCACCGAAGCCACCGGTGTTCATGTGTCTACTTTTGAGTCTATGTGGATGAACGATGTGTCGTTGCCCACGACTATCACATTTGATCTGGAAGCAAACTATGCCTTGGGCGATGTAACCGTGTGGAATTACAACGAGTATCAGCGTACGGGCCGTGGTGCAAAGGATGTTGAGATTTTAATTGCAGACACTGAGGCAAGTCCGACTTTTGTTTCGCTGGGCAGTTTCGTCTTTGATCGGGCACCCGGGACGGAAAGCAATTTTGCCCAGGTTATCGACCTGACCAGCTTTGCCGCTGCCGACGATGCGCGATTGGTGCGTTTTGTTATCAGCTCAAATTGGGGTCCCGAAGGTGGGCCCGCCTATTTTACCGGTTTGAGTGAAGTCCGGTTTACCCTTTTCGGGACGCCCACGGTTGATGCCGGTCCCGATCAGCAGGTCATCCTGCCGACGAACACCGCTGTAATGGATGCAAATGCCGTCGATGACGGTCTGCCGAGTGCTTTAACTTACGCATGGACAGTGGTAAGCGGTGGGACTGTGAATTTTGATGACGCCGCTATCGAGGACCCCACGGCTACTTTCCCCGGCGCTGCACCCGGTGATGTCTATGTCCTTAAATTATCAGTCTATGACGGACAACTCACTGTTGCCGATACGGTCGAGGTATCCTTTGCGGATGTGGGTGTTCTTGAGTTTATAGACTATTTTGACGGAAATACAATCGATACCCTCGAATGGGCTGTTACCGAAGGCACCGGATCCGTTACCCAGGATGAGGCACTCCGTGTTGACGCTAACGGCGTTGAGTGGAATAACGCATGGGTTACGACCGTTGACGGTTATGCCACCGAAGATGGTCGCGGCACTACTTTAGCAGCGACGGTACGCTGCGGCGGCGGCCAAGCGGGGACTGCCGCTATAGTTGGCTTCTGTGATGATATAACTCCGTTCGCCGGTGATTATGCAGATATGCTGTACGGATTTGTATATGTTGACGGAGGAACGTTGAGAACCATAGAGGATGGTGTTATTGCAGGAGACGTTAGTATCGGTTGGGGTACTGTTGATGTTCGTATCACATTAGACAATACCAGTGGCGCACTTTGGGAATACAATAAATGGGGCAATGATGGCTCCGGATGGGTAATATTTGCAGACACGCGCGACACATCGCCTGTATCCAACGCAGGCGCAATATGGAAACTGTCCATAGAGACCCGGACCGGGTATCGGAATTTCAATCAGGTGATGTTCACTTACGGAACTTTCGGCGATACAAGTGATATGCCTTGGGTTTCGGCAGGGGGTCTGCTGCCGGGTCTTACCCATATACCGGACGAGCTTTCTCTTGATGGCTGGGCGGTCGATGGCAATCTGCCGGCATCTCCGGGATATTTGACCTACGCTTGGACACAGGTCGACGGCCCGGGAACGGCAACATTCGATGATGCTTCTGCTGAAGACCCGAATGTAACGTTCGATGTTGACGGTGTCTATCGTTTGAAGTTGACGGTTGACGACGGTCTGTTCACACCTTTCGGTCTCGTCACGCTCATTGCCAGGGATGAGGACTTTATCCTCAATGCTGATGTTAGTGATTCGAACGACTCGGGAACTTCCGGCCAGTTGGCTTCGCTTTATACTCATCACAACTATATAGAGGATGCTCAATGGTCGGGCGGCGCCTGGGCAATTGCAACTACAACTCCGGGCAACGAGTGGGTTATCTTTGATCTTGGCGGCCAGTTCAGTCTTTACAAGATTGATATCTGGAATCATTCATCAACGAATGAGGACTTTAATGAAGTCGGTGTTAAGAGTATGAATATCTTGGCATCCAACGATCCGGACTTCGGCGGTACGCCTGAGTCACTGGTCGATATTACGGTTCTGCCCAAGGGCATCTATGGCCCTGATGCCGAGACTACCGCCTATGTCTCAAGCTATTCAACAGCTCCTACCGGCGGTCCGTACCGTTATATCAAGCTGGATTTCAACAGCAACCATGGCGATCCGAATACTGTCGGATTGACCCAGGTCGATTTCTACGGTACGACCACCGATGACTGCACCAAGGTTAAGGCGCATCAGGGTTACCAGCAGATGGAAAAAGACTGGGACAATAGCTGCCGGATAGACCTCGGAGACTTTGCGATATTCGCAGCTGAATGGCTTGATGAGCACATCTGGATGCCATAAGCAGTAAAGCAGGGTGGGCCATATGCCCACGCGGATTTAAAGTCAAATGGGCGAGCGGAAGCGTTCGCTCGCCCATCTGTGAGATTGGAAAGTTAAAAAGTAAAGAAGTGTGCGTGTTAGTTGAAGTGTGTGTGAAGTATCGTATGTTTTTGGAAAGATGACCTCGGCGTGTGGCCGGGGCCAACAATTGTTTAACTCTATTTTGGAGGAAAGTGAAATGAAGAAGTTAATGTTAATGATGGTTGTGGTATTTTTGGCAGTCGGCAGCGCATCGGCAACTTATGTCAGCGCCGTAACGATCGAGGATGTGTCCTCGGAATTAGCCGGGCGAGCACCGGTTAATGTAATCAATGGCAATGGTTTTACTGAGGCTACTGGTGTCCATGTAAGCACTTTTGAGAATGATACTATGTGGTTGAACAATAATGTGATGCCTTCGTACATCACATTTGATTTGGAAGCCAACTACGATCTGGATAGTGTAACCGTGTGGAATTACAACGAGTATCAGCGTACAGGCCGTGGTGCAAAGGCTGTCGAGATTTCCATCGCAGCCAGCGAAGGCGGAGCATTTACCTCCATTGGCACTTTTGAATTTGATAGGGCACCCGGGACGGAGAGTAATTTTGCCCAGGTTATCGACCTGACCAGCTATGCCGCTGCTGGTGACGCACGATTGGTGCGTTTCGATATCAGCTCAAATTGGGGTCCCGAAGGTGGACCAGCTGACTATACCGGTTTGAGTGAAGTCCGGTTTACCGAAGTCCCAGAACCTGCTACAATGGCTCTGTTGGGTCTTGGTTCATTGGTTCTGATTCGCAGAAAAAAAGCATAAGTTAGAAGTAGCATGGGCTGTGCCCACGCTGATTTAAAGTCAAATGGGCGGGCGACATCGTTCGCTCGCCCATCTTTTAAAGAACGGTAAAAAACGGACATCAGAG
>QMZE01000157.1 GCA_003663025.1 Archaeoglobales archaeon | reverse complement strand
GAAAGGTTAAAGTTGCCATTCATGCACGACATAATAAGGGTTGCAAGTGAAAGACTACCAGAACTCAAGAGCTTTGCAAATTTTGACATAAAATACGATTCTAGGAGTTCTTTTTCAATCTGGGTGAATCACAGAAATACCTTTACAGGGATAACAGACAGAGATAGAGCTTTAACGATAAGAAGACTTGGAGAAATCGTAGATTATGTCATGCTCAGGGATATCTATTTTGATCTCGGTTTGGAGTTTAGATGTCCTGGGCATGTTGCAGTTTTGAGAGCGTCAGATAACTTGGTTTATGAGAGAGTTGGTCAAACTGAACTCAGTGTAGCCCTTGCAGAGATGTCTGGAATTTCTCCAGCAGTTGCAATATGTGAGATGTTGGATGCTGAGACTGGAAGGTCTTTGAGTAAGAGTAAGGCAAGGAGGTATGCTGAAGAGAGGGGTTTACCATTTGTTGAAGGTAAAGATGTTGTAAAAGCTTACAAGAGATTTAAAGAGGAGGGATCGATGATCTTTGAATGAGTGCGTGTCTAAAAAATTTAACATTTTAAGAGCTGATAAAATTCTTACGAAACTTATTATGCATTTTCTCCTTTTCAAGCATGTTTCCCAAATTTTGACAGTATTTTAGTCGAGTAAGCTCCATTAAATTTTGAAAAATCGAATTCACAATTTTTGGCCTCTTTGAATGATAAAATTTATCTATGTCTAGTTGTGATTACGAACATGAAGGTTGAAGATGTAATGACGAAAGATCTGGTCTTCATAGATCCAGATGCCAGCGTCAAGGATGCGATAGATATGATGCTGAAGGAAAGAATTAGATCTCTGCTAATCAAACCTCGTAACGAGAAAGATACACACGGTGTCATAACAGTTAGAGATATAGTTTTTGAGGTCATTGCAAATGAGATAAATCCTGAGGAGGTTAGGGTTTATGATATTGCTTCAAAGCCCGTAGTAACAGTTCGCAGGGGGACAGATCTTAAGACTGTCATAAGGTTCATGAAGAGGTTCAACATTGCAAGAGTTTTTGTCATCGAGAATGGTGAGATTGTTGGGATTGTTACTCTCATGGATATAATGAAGGCTTATGATGTTCTTTAAGAGGGTCTTCTTTGGCGGTAAACTTGAAAAGGAGGTTTTGGATCTCATTGAGAATCACCTTGAGATTTTAATAAATGCATGTGAAACTTTCAAACTCGCATTTGAGATGGATGACACATCACTCATAAGGGGTATATGTAAACTTGAGGATGATGGAGACAGGATAAGAAGGGAGATTGCTATAAGGATTTATGAGGGTGCATTTTTACCATACCTAAGACCAAACATCTACAGGTTTTCAGAGGTTGTAGATGAGGCTATCGACAAACTTGAAGATACCGTTTACGATTATTTAAATTTGAAGTCTCGTAAGATACTCGATACCGTTAAGGGATACATACTAAAGATTGCGGAGTTGAACCTTGAGGCAAGCAAACACCTCTTCAAGGCATACAAGACACTTCTCGAAGGTAAAGATTTGGGTGAGATAACTACGAAGATAAGGTTTTATGAGAGGGAGATTGACAGCATAAAGAACATGGTTAAGGCTGAGATGAGAAATGTTGAAGTTGACATTTGGGAGGCTATAACGTTTGTAAGTCTTTTGGAGCATATAGTAAGTGTTTCTGATCTCATAGAGGATGCTGGTGACATAATTCAGATAATAAACGTGAGTCTAAGATGAATGATTGAAGCAATACTGATTGCATGCATAATTGCATTTAGCATAGGTTCAAACGACACATCAAACGCCTTTGGAATATGCATCGGTTGTGGTTTGTTGAAGTTCAAGACCGCTCTCATACTCTTACTTTTATTTGTCTTAATTGGCATAAGTCTTCAGGGTTATGGAGTGATGAGGACTGTTGGGAAGGAACTGGTTGGATTGAATTCAAAATCCTTGACAACATCTCTTACAGTTGCAACATTGGTAATTTTAACATCTAACTGGCTTAGATTTCCACTTTCAAGTCATCAGGTAATAATAGGGAGTTTGGTTGGTTCTGCTTTAGCCTTAAATTTACCAATAAACATCCAAACACTGGCAAAGGTAATTGTTTCTTGGATGACATCCCCAGCTTTATCATTCATACTCTCAATTTTAACTTACAGGATTCTTGAGAAAACGTTGCTAAGGCTCTCAGTTTTTTTCACAGAGAGGATACTCTCAACACTTCTACTTCTGAGTGCTGTAATAATAGCGTACAACATTGGAGCAAACGAACTTGCAACGGCAATGGGTGCTGTAGTTTACTCTGGCTTAAATCCAATTCATGCTGGGATAATTGGATCTGCATTCCTCTTCCTTGGTGCCTTAACGTTGAGTCACAGGGTGATTGGGACTGTTAAGGGAATATCAGCGTTGGATGTAGTTTCTGGATTTTCAGCTCAATTTGGTGCTGGATTGAGTATCTGGATTTTTACAACTATGGGAATGCCAGTTTCAACAACATACTGCATAGTAGGTGGGATTGCTGGGGTGGGATTCTTAAAGGGTGTTGAGACTGTCAGAGTTGATCTGATAGAGAGGATTGTGCTAAGCTGGATCCTTGCACCAACGTCAAGTTTTACAATTTGTTTAATCTTGGGAAAGGTAATTTAAACAACATCAAACATCCTTCATGTTCGATCTTGAGAGGGAATATCTTATCCCATTCTACAGGAGACAGAGGGTTTTGTTTGTAAGGGGGGAGGGTTGCTGGTTGTTCGATGAAAAGGGAAGGAGATACTTGGATTTGGTTTCTGGAATTGCATGCGTTTCAATAGGTCACTCACATCCATACTTTGTGGAGAGAGTTTTTGAGCAGTTGAAAAGGCTTGTTCACGTATCAAACCTTTTTTACACAAAGCCACAGATTGAACTTGCTATGAAACTTAGGGGGATCAGTGGAATGGAAAAGTTCTTCTTCTGCAACAGTGGAACTGAGGCTGTGGAATGTGCATTAAAGATTTCGAGGAAGTTCACTGGTAAAAAGAAGTTTGTTGCACTCGTAAATTCCTTCCATGGAAGAACAATGGGTTCTCTATCTGTAACTTGGAAGGAGAAGTTTAGAAAGCCATTTGAACCCTTAATTCAACCAGTGGAGTTTGTCAAGCCAAACGATGTTTACGATCTTGAGAGAAAGGTTGACGATCAAACTGCATGCGTAATAATTGAGTTAATTCAAGGTGAAGCTGGTGTATTCCCAATGGATGTGGATTTTGTTAAAGCAATATTTGATGAGAGGGATGAACACAACTTCCTAGTAATCTTTGATGAGGTTCAGACTGGATTTGGTAGGACTGGTAGGTGGTTTGCAAAGGATCACTACGGATTCAAACCAGATGTAATTACAATGGCAAAGGCAATGGGTTCCGGATTTCCAATTGGATGCGTTGGAGTTACAAGTGAGGTTGCTGAGAGACTTGAATTTACAGAGCATGCGTCAACTTTTGGCGGGAACCCCTTGGCATGTGTTGCATCTCTTGCAACCATAGAGGTAATAGAGAGAGAAAATCTGATTAAAAATGCTGAGAAAGTTGGTGGATACTTCAAAGAGAGAATCTCTGAATTAAGTGAAGATGTCAGAGGTTTTGGATTGATGATAGGTGCAAAGTTTGAAAATGCATTTGAGATTGTAGAGATGGGTTTGAAGGAGGGTTTGATATTGAATGCAACTTCCGAAGACAACTTGAGATTTGTTCCACCTTTGACAATAGGTAGGAGGGAGGTAAATCTTGCAGTAGAGAAGATTTCTCATATAATCGATAAACTAAAATACAAAACTGATAGATAAAGTTACATGGACAGGATGATTGAATTCTTTGGTCACATAGTTGGAAATCCAATTACAAGAATCGCTATCAAACATACCTTAAAAAGGGATAGGGATGGCGTTGTGAAGCTTGACAAGTTTTTATCTGCCTATGCAAACGGTGAAGATTTTGGAGGTTTGGAGTTTAAGGTTATAAGGAAGATCATCGATGCTGGTTTAAAAACATTTGGAGATGAGAATACTGAGAGGGTTTTGAAGGAGAGGTTGAG
>QMZE01000156.1 GCA_003663025.1 Archaeoglobales archaeon | reverse complement strand
GCTTACCCCGTGTCAGTGTACTGACCATCGGGTTCGGGCCTACGGTTCTACACCCTCGCGGAAGGGCACAGATTGGATTTTCACCAATTTGGTAACGAACTGTTCGATTCACGCGCCTAACGGTTCGGTTCAGCCGCCGGGCGGGTGCGGCGTGAGCACCTCCGCCACAGAGCTAACCAAAATGCGCGTGGAAACGTTGAAATCGCGCAAGATAGCGCGGTCGGCTGCAACCGGTGGTTGGGCGGCAATTTACCACACTGACACATCCTTTGCCATTTCCCGCAGTATATTCTTTGCTGGCTCAAAGCCGCATTTAACTGCCAGTTCTAGTTCTCGCCGTGCATCATCTATACGTCCCATTGTTCTATATGTCAACCCTAGATTGGAGTGCGCCATACCGTTTTCTGGATTGATTTGCAATGCGCGTTTATATTCAAGAACGGCTTTGTCATGCCGACCTTGCCGACTATAAGCCCAACCTAAATTAAGGTGTGCGGCACCTAGTTGGGGGTCAATTTGTAGAGCAGTTTGATATTCTTCAATAGCTTTATCTAACCGCCCTTTCTCCCCATAAACCCATCCTAGCTGAAAATGGGTGTTGACGTCATTCGGAGCAACTTCTAAAGCCGCTAACAGCATCTCTATAGCTTTATCAAAGCGTTTCTTTTGTCCATATACTCTGCCAAGGTTGCAGTATGTTAGTGAGGAACTAGAATCGATCTCTATCACGATCTTGTATTCTCTGATAGCTTCATCCAACCGTCCTTGACGCTCATAAATCCAACCCAAGTTGTTATGTGCATTAGCATAATTTGGAATAATACGTAGTGCGGCTTGATATTCCCTGATGGCTTTATCAAGACGACCTTCTTGTTCATCGTATTTCCAGGCACGAACAAAATGCTCCTTGGCTAACTTCAAGTTTGCTGACGAAGGTCGAGATGAAGTGAAGGTTTGCTGCCGTGCTGAACTAGAAGTTTTCGAAGTTGAAGGACGACTATCGGTTTGTCCAGACAACCGTCGCTTTGCTTCATCAACCCCTGATAGTATTTTTACCGCTGTCGGACTTTCCACCTCAATCTGAGGACGCTTTGGCCAACTCCCCTTCTGATATTCTGTCAGTAATCCAGTGACCCTTACCCATTTGCCTTCATAGCTTTTTAGCTCTTTACCTCTGGATTGAAATAGCTCCAAAGCCTCAGACCAAATGACTAATCTAAAATCTCCGCGTCTCCAATTCCCGAAACTCAAGAAGACGTAAGGCTTATTATATTTAGTTACGCCCTGATAATACTCGTTGATTTCTCCAACAACCGTCACCCTCTCTCCTACAACTTCAAGCAACCTGGGCCTTTGTAGTGCTGATACTACCTCATATTGGTCCCATCGTGTTACTGCAACTGTACTTTCGGGAAGTACACCTTCCTTGCCAGAAAGAAAATCAGTCAAAGTTGGCACTTGAGCAACAGTGGTTTTACATACAGCACGAAAGCGTTTGATAAGAGAATGTAAAGATGGTATCCTAGCTAAATCAGATAGCAAACTTGATGTATCAGGTGAAAGAAAGTCTCTTTGTCTAAACAGAAGGTTCTCACCAGTACTATATTTATCCCATAGATTAGGGTTAAGTGTGAGAGCTTTGAGAGCTAAATAAATCACGATGGACGAGAAACGGTCCAGGTGCGGGCCAAACTCTTTATCCCTGGCCGGATGTTGATAATTTGAATGACCACGTTCTTTGGCTTCCAAGCCAGCTAACTTGGGAACATACATTCCATCATAATCAACAAGGAATAAACATCCGTTGCTAACTATGATATTGCCGTGCTGTAAATCACCATGTGCAACTCCTATACTGTCAAGTGTCGTAGCCAAACCTCGAAACTGGTTCAGTATATTGCTGATGATATGAGAGTTAGTAATGTTACGCTCAACAAAAGCCCCCAATGTTTGCCCTTGTTTCCACTGCATTTTGATAATTGGATACCATTTTCCATTTATCAGAATACCCTGGCTCAAATAATCAGTCATCACAAAAAAGGGTGCTTTGTGAGTGTTCAAGAAACGACTGATTGCTTCATACCGCCGCTGATCAGGAATGTACTTGGAGAAGCAACGCACAGCCCACTGCTTACCCGTTCCGTCAAGCCGATAAGTGTAGGCAAAATTCCCCGAACGGACTCTTGGTCTACCTAGTGGATCGGTCTCAACTCGGCAAGTCCTCAGATCAGAATCTTGCTTAAAAGCCAATTGAGGATTCTGAACAGCACTTTGATAATCAGTATAATGCGGTAGTTTCATAAACCTTTACCCATGGTTATAGCTAAAAGAGTCACATCATCATTGTGCATATCGTTATCGTCACGTATATCGTTTACCCACTTGCTGAATTGTTGTGAGAACATTGGCAAAGATGACTGCTTTGTGAATTGACTTAGAGTTAACCAAGGTTGTTCATCACGTTCTACTTGACTTAAAAACCAATGAGCCAGAGCATCAGTCATCATAAAGAATATATCTCCTGATAACCAGTTTCCGGTTTTCTCAAGTTTGTCCAAGTTCTCCCAAATTGTTGTATTCCTTTGAGGAACACTTGACAGTAAGAGTGGGTGATACCCAAACTGGTCAGCACACTCAATAGGAAAGCTAGTGACCAGTTGAGAATCACGGACTTGGAATAGACAAGAATCTCCTACTGCAAATGCAGTCCACACACCGCCAACAACCGAATTGTCGGTTTTTAGTGATAGTCCCAAGAACGTAGAAAAAGCTCCCTGCTGTACTTTTCTTTCAGCATACCACGGCAAAGGCTTTTTAATTACTTCTTGAAACCATTTTTCCCCCAAATTTTCTACCCTGTGGCGAATGTTCATTGCAGTTAAAGGCCCACGGCTATGTGAACTCACCAGTAGCTGTGCCCACAAACCAGAAAAAGAACTCTCAGTTGCACCATCCGCTACTGCAAAACGGGGAGACTTTCTTTCTAGCTTACCTCGCGTTTTTTTATGCGACAGGGCATCTTCATATTCGTCTTCGGTGTTGCCAGCCTTCGGCAACCAGAAGCCTTCAACTAGAATCTGCATAGTCTCCTCGTTGTTGTTCAGCGCATATTCGCTGCTCTTGTGCCAATGTCCAAGAATTGAATCGCTTCTTTGATTTCGGCGTTAAACACGAATCCGCGTGCTGTATCAGAAACATCATAGTCTAAATCACGAGCTGCCCCACGCATAAACCCAGGTAGAGGACTCGACATTTTGAACAATAATGGTGCATATTTGTCTTGTTCAGCCAACCCAATTTCGCTATCTGGGAAATGAATTTGAGAGCCTCGACGAGAAGAGAGATGCAGATTTAAGAGCAATACATTGCCATCGTCAGTTTGTAACTCCCGTATAGCTTCAGATGCTGGATAGGGGTCTCCATCTGTTGATTCTCCATCTGTGATATTGATTACAACAGGCGGAAACGCCGTGGAATGTTGATTTACCCAACCTTCAATGATGGTGTGAGCCTGCCACAAGGCTTGACTCATAGGCGTACCATTGTCGGTTATTGAATCAAACCAAACGGGAAATTTTACTGACATTTCTACTAACCCGCCTGTACCGTCTGGAACCTTTTTGATACGTTCTTCGACGCGAAGTGGATTGTTTGCAATTTCGTCAATCCACACTAACTCTTGATCCTTTAGCTCGCCACCAAAGGCTGGCCCCACCGCGCTTCCGTATCCAATAACGCCTACCTGGAAATATCGCATTACACCTTCCCCTTTGGCACAACGCGCTACCAAGGTGTCTAATGAACGGTTGATTGCATCCGCCATGGCTTGCGCCTTGCTGGTTTCAATCTCACCGCCGCCAAATGGTTCTGCCATTGAGTAGGACTGGTCAACCAGAAACAAGAAACAAGAGGGATTCCTTCGACTAATTTCAGCAGTATACATTTTTGTGCCTCCTTTAAGTTGTGTATGTGATTATTCTTACTTGTGTTGACGATATTGCCGCCCAACGGATGAACTCACCTGCCGCGCGGATGCGGCGTGAGGCATTTGCCACAGGACAAACCAAATGCGCGTTTGGCCGCCGATTTGCGCGCGCGTAGCGCGGTCAGGTGCAGTGAT
>QMZE01000155.1 GCA_003663025.1 Archaeoglobales archaeon | reverse complement strand
CAAACTCAAATTAGATCTCTCCACTTACTTCTGGAATATGGGTATGTTTTGATGCAACTACCTTGGATTTATGCCATGTCAACATAACTACCACAGATGATTGTAATACTACATAAACAGCTTGTAGAAGAAGTTCTAGTTTCTGACAGGATTTTTACAACTAATTGAGCAGGAATAATTCAATTACAGTTTAAAAGAGTTGAAAACGGGTTCGATCAAACTACGTTTTCTACGTTTTCCAAGAGGTTTTGTACTTAAAATCTAACCTAGGACTTTCCAAAGCTTTTTAAGCTATTAGCTTTATCTTATTTATTCTCACAGTTATTTAAGACTTCTTTTATGAAAGACTTTGCAGTAAGATATTTTCTCGTCGTATAAACTTTGAGAATTAACTCATTTCTCACTACATCTACAGAGAAAACGTAATATCTCTTTTTATTTGCTTTAACAACAGTTTCATCTATCGCAATCAGATTCCTTTCTCAGTGAAAATTGGTAGTTTCCTTCAAACTTCATCACATACTTCCATACAACATGTAAAACAGGATTAGTCTTCCTTACCGCTGTATGTAAATCGCTATCCCAAGGATCACTCAGAATTCTTTCTCTTTCAACTTTTTATCGACTCCTTCAACTTCATCCTCCTTCCCCTAAATTTTGATCTTGAGAGGAAGATATTTAACTAATACCAAAACTGATTTCATGATCGTTTCGAAGGAAGAGATTTTAAATTTGAGGAGAGAAGTAAACTGGGATCAATACATTGATAAGGTTAAATCAATAGTTGAGAAGGTTAGGAGGGAAGGGGATAGGGCTTTGATAGAGTTTACAATCAAGTTTGATGGTGTAAAGCAGAGGTATTTAAAGGTTCCAAAGGATGAGATTGATAGAGCTTACAGCTTGGTTGAAGATGAAATTTTGGATGCTATGGAAAGTGCAAAGGAAAACATAGAGAGGTTCCATTCAATAACATCCGTAGATAGGGATATAAAGATTGACTTTGGAGATTGCATACTTGGTAAGAGATACACACCAATTGAATCTGTCGGTGTTTACATACCAGGTGGGAGGAGGTGCTACCCCTCAACCGCTCTGATGTCTGGTATTCCTGCAAAGATTGCTGGTGTTGAGAGGTTGATTGCATGCACACCCCCAAATGAAAAGGGTGAGATAAATCCCCTGACAATCGTAGCATGTGATTTGGCTGGATTCGATGAGATTTACGCTGTTGGAGGTGCACAGGCGATAGCTGGAATGGCTTACGGAACTGAGAGTATAAGAAGTGTTGAGAAGATTGTTGGACCTGGAAACGTTTACGTTACAGCTGCAAAACTGATAGTTCAGAAGGATGTAGCAATTGATATGCCTGCAGGTCCATCTGAGATACTGATCGTTGCCGATGAATCTGCAAATCCAAAATTTGTTGCATTTGACTGCCTTGCCCAACTCGAACACGATCCAATGTCACTGGCAATAGTTCTAACAAACTCGTTAGATTTAGCAAATGAGGTAGATAAGATTGCCCGTGATGAAGGGGGGAACTTGAACTTGGAGAATCTCAAGGTGTGTTTAGTTGACTCGATTGATGAGGCAGTGGATATGTCAAACAAATTTGCACCCGAACACCTATCGATAATTTGCAAGGATGCAGAGAGATTCCTTGATAAGATTAAAAATGCTGGAAGTGTATTCATAGGTGAGTTTAGTCCAGTTGCATGTGGTGACTATGCAAGTGGAACAAACCATATACTCCCAACATCGGGATACGCAAGGATTTACTCAGGATTGAGTGTCGAAACATTCATGAAGCACTTCACATATCAGATCCTTACACCATCTGCTTTGAATAGGATTCGTGATACCGTTTTGAAACTTGCCAGAGCTGAGGGTTTTGAGCTTCATGCAAAATCGGTTGAGATTAGGATGAGGTGAAAGAATGAGAAAGTGGACGAGTGAGATAGGGGATGAGGATGTTGGAAGGGATGTGACAGTGTATGGATGGATACATGAGGTTAGAGATCTGGGTGGTCTGATATTTTTAATATTGAGGGATAGAGAGGGATTCATTCAAGTTACACTTCCAAGGAAGAAGGTTCCTCCAGATACATTTGATGTTGCAAAGAAGGTTAAGAGGGAGAGTGTTGTAAAGGTTGTTGGGATTGTGAAGAGGGAACCCAAGGCACCTCAAGGTTACGAGATAACTCCAAGGGTGATTGAGGTTTTAAACGAATCAGTCGTTCCCCTACCGTTGGAGGTAACTGAGAAGGTTCCAGCTGAACTTGACACGCGTTTGGATCATAGATTCATGGATTTGAGAAAGCCAAGGATTCAAGCCATATTCAGAATAAGGCACAACATCCTTCAAAGCGTTAGAAATTTTCTTTCAGAGCATGGCTTCATAGAGGTAAACACACCAAAGATTGTCTCAACTGCAACTGAGGGTGGAACGGAGCTTTTCCCAATAAGCTACTTTGAGAAGGAGGCATTCTTAAATCAGAGTCCACAGTTGTATAAACAGATACTGATGGCTTCTGGATTTGATAGGGTTTTTGAAATTGCTCCAATATTCAGAGCTGAAGAGCACAACACCACTCGCCATCTAAATGAGGCAATATCAATTGACATAGAGATGAGCTTTACAGATCATCATGGAGTTATGAAGATACTTGAAGGTCTCATAGTGAGGGTTTATGAGGATGTTTTTGAGAGATGTGAGAAGTTTCTAAAATGGATGGATGTTGAGCTTGAGATTCCAAGCTTACCTTTTGAAAGGATAAGATACGATGAGGCTGTTGAAATTGCAGAAAAGAGGGGTGAAGAGGTTCCATGGGGTGAAGATCTGACAACTCCAGCTTTGAAGGTTTTGGCTGAGGAGATTGGTGACATCCATTACTTCATAGTTGATTGGCCAACAGAATGCAAGCCATTCTATGCCATGCCCTACAAGGAAAATCCCAAAGTTTGTAGGAGTTTTGATTTGATGAAGGGTGCTTTGGAGTTGGCAAGTGGAACCCAGAGAATTCACAGATACAATGAGCTTGTTGAGAGTATGAGAGCCAAGGGACTCAATCCAGATGGTTTTGAATTTTATCTGGAAGCATTTAGATACGGTATGCCACCTCACTCTGGATGGGGTTTGGGTTTGGAGAGGTTACTCATGTCCATGCTCAATCTTAAGAACATAAGGGAAGCTACGCTATTCCCAAGAGATAGGCACAGACTCACTCCCTAATTTAAACTTTTAACCTCAAGCCAAGTTTCAGTCCATTTAATTGTTCTTCGTTATAAACGTTAAGATGGTTAGATATTCTTCCTGGTTAGGCTTTTTGTTTTTAACCCTTTCACTACCTTTAGATTACTTTTAAGATACCGTAAACGTAATTTCCAGCATTTGATTCATTTCAAATTAATAATTAACTGTTTCCACCACTTAGGTATATCTTACAGTTTTTCTTTTTATTATTTTAGACTAAAGACTTCTCCTTAAGGTAATCCCATAAACCGTTACGATCTGAGTAGTCAAATTTGTAATCATAGATTATATAAGCGTTTTCCCATGGTGTAATTAGATGTATCAAGTTATATTCCATATCACTAATGGTAAATTCAACTAATATACCTCTTGTGGGTGTCCCCTCTATAACCCATACATTAGCTATTTTAGATAGTAGGTCAGGAGTATATAGTTGATAATAACTATCATCCATATTAAACCAGCCACATGGATGTATATTTCTCGTACTCCAATCTTCATTGAATACCTTCGAAGGGGTATAAACAATTGCTTTTAGATGAATTCTCCTAATTAAAAAATTTATTATATCCTCAGGAATATTTTTAAGAATACTCCATTCGATTGTCAGCTCCGATGATTTTGTATCAAAGATATAACAAGCAATTGAGTTTTCTAAAATCTGGAAATACCTTATTAGAACATTTACACCATATTTTTCAGGGGTTAAATCATTAAATGTTAGCCTAATTTTTGCCATAGTGTTGCTATCCTATTTTGAACTAGGTAGGGAGGATGACAACTTAAAAGACATCACCATGATAGACATCTCTTTAAGTTATACAGAGCGATGAAAGATAGGATCCAAGATTCTATGGTCTCAAAGGATAAATTAATGGGAAATCTT
>QMZE01000154.1 GCA_003663025.1 Archaeoglobales archaeon | reverse complement strand
TGCTGTTGGTGCAATAGCTGAGGACAGAGGATTCTTGGGTTTGGGACTTCTTTTCACAGTTATCCCAGAGACAATCGTTATCTTCGGCCTAGTCATATCGTTCATACTCATGTTCGCTTACGGGTGAAGACTATGGCACTTGAAGCTGTGATAAGTGAAATCTATGAGAAGGGTAAGCATGAAATTGAGAAGATAAAGGAGGATGCAAGGAGAGAGGCTGATAAGATAGTTGCTGAGGCTAAAGAGAGGGCTGAGGAGATAAAGAGGAAAGCTAGGGAGGATGGAGAGAAGGAGGCTGAGAGGTTGAGGAGGCAAGAGATTTCAAGTGTAAAGCTTGAGATGAAGAGACAGATGTTGGATGTTCAGAAGAGGATACTGGATGAGGTCTTTGAGTCTTTGAAGAAGAGGATAGGGGAGATGGATGTTGAAACAAGGAGAAAGCTTACATCTGCACTCCTGAAATCAGCAGCTCCTGGAATGGTTGTATATTCAAGGAAGGAGGATGAGGATCTTGTGAAGTCAATAATACAGGAGATAAAGCTTGACGTCAGATACGGAGGAAACGTAGATTGTTTGGGTGGTGTTGTTTTGGAGAGCGAGGATGGAGAGGTTAGATTGAACTTGACATTCGATGAACTTTTAAACAGATTGTACGAAATGAAGATGGGTGAGGTTGCAAAGATACTCTTTGGGTGATTGATATGGTATCTCTGACTGGAAAGCATGCAACCTGGGCTTACATAGTTGCAAGAGTAAAGGTGATGAAGAGGGATCTAATTCCAAGTGAAGAGTATCGAAAACTTATAAACATGAGCTTTGATGAGATCGTCAGATACCTTGAAGAGACTGCTTACAAGAAGGAGATCGATGAACTTGCCTACAAATACAGTGGTCCAAGACTTCTAGATTACGCTCTAACTCTAAACTTGGGTAGGACATACAAGAAGATTCAGGATGTCTCGTTTGGATTGGCTAGGGAGATAATAACCGAATATTTGAAGAGATGGGATGTCTGGAACATCTTAACGATAGTCAAAGGTAAGATTGCAGGTGTAAGTCATGAGGAGATTGAGGAATCCCTTGTCCCAGTTGGTAGCTATACGATGGAGTTCTGGAAGACTTTGATTCCAAAGGAGGTTGATGAGGTAGTTAAGACGTTTGAAGGAACACCCTACTACGAACATCTTTCCAAGGTTGGACAGGCAAGTCTGAGTGAGATTGAGGATGAGATATACAAGATATACTACCAGAGGATACTTGCCATGAGACCCAGTGAACTTGCACTTAAGTTGTTTGTAGATTTCATCAGGATGGAGGTTGACATAAAGAACGTAAAGACGATTTTGAGACTTAAGAGGGAAGATGTTTCAGTTGATGAGATTTCAAAGAGAATAATACCTGGTGGATTTGAGCTAACTGAGGATGAGTGTTCAAAGTTGTCTGCAATGCCATGGGATGAACTCACAAAGTCACTTGAAGGATACTGGTTTGGAAAGGGTGTAGAGATAACTGATAGGGAGATTTCAAGGATAGAGATACAATTCGATAAGGCTTGGATGAGAGAGGTTGCCAGGAGGGCTAGCAACTATCCGTTATCTATATTACCAGTGTTGCAATACATGATATTGAAGAAGATTGAGGTTGACAACCTCAGAACATTGGGTTGGGGTAAGTGGCAGGACATACCAAACGAGGAGATTGAGAGACAGCTGGTGATAGTATGAAGGTTGCCGTGATAGGTGATGCAGACTTCGCACTTGGATTTAGGCTTGTTGGGATTAGAGACGTTTATGAAGTTGGTAGTGATGAGGATCTTGTGAAGGCTGTTGAGGATGTCTTAAAAAGGGATGATGTTGGTATAGTGGTTTTAAGGTATGAGGATCTCAGAAAACTTCCGCTGGCATTGAGAAGGGAGATTGATGAGAGGGTTGAGCCTACTTTTGTTGCTGTTGGAGGTGTTGGTGCGGTTGAGGAGTTGAGGGATAAGATTAGGAAGGCTTTGGGTGTTGACCTATGGAGGTGAAAACCGTAGGTTCGGTTGGGGAGATTTATAGGATCTCTGGACCACTCGTAGTTGCTGAAGGTTTGAAGGCTAGGATGTACGATGTCTGCAAGGTTGGAGAAGAGGGTTTGATGGGTGAGGTTGTAGGTGTTGTTGGAGAGAAGATACTGATACAGGTTTACGAAGATACATCTGGAGTTAAGCCTGGTGAGAAGGTTGTAAATACTGGAATGCCCTTGAGCGTTGAACTTGGTCCTGGAATCGTAAGGAGTATATACGATGGTGTTCAGAGACCACTTCCAGTCTTAAGGGAGATGAGTGGTGACTTCATTGCAAGGGGACTTGAAGCTCCAGCATTGGATAGGAAGGCTAAGTGGGAGTTTAAGCCAATTGTTAAGAAGGGTGACAGGGTTAAGGGAGGTCAGATAATTGGAAGTGTTCAGGAGACTGAGGTATTTGAGCACAAGATACTCGTTCCTCCAAACATGCCCGAGAGAACAATCGTCGAGATCTATGATGGATCTTTTACAGTTGAAGATACAATTGCAGTTTTGGATGATGGAACCGAGCTAAAGCTCTATCACAGGTGGCCAGTAAGAATTCCAAGACCATACGTTGAGAAGTTACCACCAGAGGTTCCACTTCTAACAGGTCAGAGGATATTCGACATATTCTTCCCAATTGCAAAGGGAGGGACAGCAGCAATTCCTGGTGGATTTGGAACTGGTAAGACTGTCATGCAGCATCAGCTTGCAAAGTGGGCAGATTCTCACGTTATAGTTTACATAGGATGTGGTGAAAGAGGAAACGAGATGACTGAGATTCTTGAGGAGTTCCCAGAACTTATAGATCCTAGAACTGGAAAACCACTGATGGAGAGGGCTGTCCTTGTAGCAAACACTTCAAACATGCCTGTTGCAGCTAGAGAGGCATCTGTTTACACTGGAATTACAATGGCCGAATACTTCAGAGACATGGGTTACGATGTTGCATTGCAGGCAGATTCCACGAGTAGATGGGCTGAGGCAATGAGAGAGATGTCTGGTAGGCTTGAGGAGATGCCAGGTGAGGAGGGATATCCAGCTTACTTGGCATCGAGGTTGGCCGAGTTCTATGAGAGGGCTGGTAGAGTTAAGACTTTAAGTGGTTACGTTGGAAGTGTGAGTGTCGTTGGAGCAGTATCACCACCTGGAGGAGACTTCTCAGAACCTGTAACGCAGAACACACTCAGAATTGTTAAGGTCTTCTGGGCTTTGGATACAAAGCTTGCAGCAAGGAGACACTTCCCAGCTATAAACTGGCTCACGAGTTACAGTCTATACGCTGAAGGTTTGCAGGAGTGGTATAGACAGAAGTTCTCAGACTGGGCTGAACTTAGAAGGTGGATGATGGAAGTTCTTCAGGAGGAGGCGAACTTGCAAGAGATCGTCATGCTTGTAGGTAAGGATGCTTTGCCAGACAGACAGAGAGTTCTCTTGGAGGTTGCAAGATACATCAGAGACTTCATACTCCTGCAATACGCATACCATGAAGTTGATACGTACTGTTCACTTGAGAAGATGTATGACATGATGAAGGCTGTGAAAGAGTTGAACGACATATTCTACAGAGCTCTTGAGCTTGGAAGGACAGTAGATGAGATTGAGAACGTTGAGGGTAAGGATGAGTTCATGAAGTCAAAGTACTTTGAGGATTACAAGCCAAGGCTTCAGGAGGCTTTGGAGAAGATTAAGAAGAACCTTTTGGGTGGTTGATATGGTAACGGAGGGTGGTGTTAAGGAGTATAGGACGATTAGGGATATTGCTGGACCTTTAATTTTTGTTGAGAAGACTGAACCAGTTAGCTACGGTGAGCTCGTTTTGATAACACTTCCCGATGGAACGGTTAGAAAGGGTCAGGTTTTGGATACAGCTAAGGACATAGTTGTTGTTCAGTCCTTTGAAGGAACGAGAGGAATGGATAGGTCTTGTGCAGTTAGATTCACTGGAGACATTGTTAAGTTGGACTGTTCACCTGATATGCTTGGTAGAATATTCAACGGTAGAGGAGAGCCTATAGATGGAGGTCCCAGGATTGTTCCAGAGGAGAGGAGACCAGTTGTAGGTTCAGCTATAAATCCATCAGCCAGGGCTTATCCAAGAGAGTTCATTCAGACTGG
>QMZE01000153.1 GCA_003663025.1 Archaeoglobales archaeon | reverse complement strand
TCTTGCGAATTTCTTCGTTTAACTCTTCTAAGGTTAGCCACCTAACTACCTCTTTTTCAGGTTTTCGTCCCATGTGTTTGTTTTGTAGTATTGGTTAAAAATGTTTTGTCTGATACTCTAATTTATATTTTAACAAAGATCTCTCAAAAGCTTCTCACTCTCCCTAGTTCCCTTTGCAATTAAGACATCTCCAGCAAATATCCTTGTCCCAGCGTTTGGCTTTGTAACCCACTTCTTACCCCTCTTAACTGCAATGACATGCATACCAGTGTTCGTCTCAACTCTAGCCTCTCCAAGTGTCTTCCCATTCAACTTCGAACTCTCCTTCACATCTATCATGGTTATTATCTCATCTGTCTCCTTCATTGCATGGAATAGTATTGGATGGACATCCATTCCTTGCAAGACAATATCGGCAATCTCTCTAGCAGAGTCTGCAATCTGTTCACTTGAGTATGCCAACTCAAGTAGAGCGATGAGTGGTTTAGCTTCAAACTTCCCACTACACCTCAAAACCCAGAACTGAAGATCGAACTTCATGTTGTCAATTCTCTCCTCCAAGTAGGCTACCTCCTGAGCTATATCCTCGTTGTGATAGAGTATGGATGAGTAGCTAAGATCAACGGCCAACTCCGATAGATTCTTCATGTCCGCAATTATGTCTATAGCTTTATCGAGACCTTCAACCTCAATATCTCTCATCTCAACCTCAACGTGCCTTCCAGTTGTCATATCGTAGAATCTTGAAACACCACTCACATCTCCCCTTGCAAATAGAACGTCTCCAACCAAAACCTTGGTATCCCTATTTGGATTGAAGACCCATTCAAATCCCCTCTTTATTGCTATAACCCTCATTCCAGTTTTTGTATGTAGCTTTACATCACCAAGTGTCCTGTTTGCAACCTCTGAATCCTCACTAACGACAGTCTTAACTATAGTCTCTTCAAGTCTGTTCACTATTGCATTTACAATATCCCTCTGAAGCTTAAAACCCCTCAAAACTAGAGTTGCAATGTCTCCCGCTGCATTTCCAATCCTCTGAGATGCAGATCCAATTTGAAGTAGGGGTGAGAGAGACCTTGCAACATCCCTACTCCTTGTTGAAACGATAGCCAAGAATCTTAGTTCCTGAAGAAGGTCGAGTATCTTTTCCTCCAAATCCAAAACTTCCTCAGCAATATCCTCCATATCAAAGAGTAATGCAGAATAGGCGAGATCTACAATAAGTTCTGTCGTATTTTTTATATCCACAAGCAGATCCTTCACTGTCCTTTGCATTCGTATCTAGATTTGGGTTGTCATTAAAAAATCTTTTGAACAAACCTTAAAATACTTTGAATTGTAAATTGTTTTGATGTTTGGATGGGAGGAAGTAGTTTTGATAGTTGTGTTGGCGGTAATATTACTTGGACCTGAGAAGCTTGCAGACGTTGCAAGAACTCTAGGTAGGATATACGGCGAGTATCAGAAGGCTAAGAGACAGCTTGAACTTGAACTCATATACGGAATGAATAGGGATGGGATTGAGGATATAACAAGGAAGAAGTTGGAGGGAGTTGCATCTGAATTTGCAAAGAGTGTTGAGGAGTTAAGGAGGTTGAGCAAACCTTAAATACTTTTGATATACTCTATATAGGTGGTGGTATGTTCAACATAGGCCCAAACGAGTTACTCTTAATAGCCCTGATAGTGTTCCTACTATTTGGAGCCAGCAAGTTACCTGAACTTGCAAGGAGTTTGGGTAGGGCTAAGGCTGAATTTAAGAAAGCTGAGAGACAGGCTGAACTTGAACTTGTAGAATTTGAAAGGAGGATGAGGGAGGGTAAATACAGGAGTAGGGAGGAGCTTGAAAAGGTTGCAAAGGATTTGGGTGTTGAGACTGAAGGAAAGAGTGATGAGGAGTTGATAAGGGATATCAAGGGTGTAATAAGGGAGAAGTCTGAACCTTAAGCTATTGTAGAGCTTATTGTCATGTAAATGTTGGTAAAAATTTTATATATTACTTAAGCTTTTGCTTTTAATTTGACAGTTCTTGTGTAGAAGATGATAAGATAACGAGAAAAGCCTAGATAGACCATATTTAAGTTTAGCTCCTTAAGTTGTCAGTTCTTGTGTAGATAAGAAAAAGCTTATATTTTAATTTAAACCCATTTGAAGCATGAAGGTTCAGACTGAGATCAGACAGCTTAAGGAGGGTAGCTACATAGTTATAGACGATGAGCCTTGTGAGATTGTAGGAATTTCAATCAGCAAACCAGGTAAGCATGGAGCTGCAAAGGCTAGGATAGATGCGATAGGTATATTTGATGGACAGAAGAGAAGCATAGTTCAACCAGTCACAGCTAAGGTTTACGTTCCAATCGTTGAGAGGAAGAGGGCTCAGGTCATAAGTGTTGTTGGAGACACGGCACAGCTCATGGATCTTGAAACCTACGAAACGTTTGAGCTTCACGTTCCAGACGAGTTGAAGGATAAGGTTGAGCCTGGGAAGGAGATAGTTTACTTGGAGTCTTTGGGTAAGAGAAAGATAGTTGAGAGGTAATGCACATCGATTCATACTTCTCCCTCTCAAATTCAGATCTTAGGTCTGCGGATTTTGTAATATTTGGAATCCCATACGACAGAACTCAATCCTTCAGGAGTGGTTCGAGATTTGCACCAAACGAGATAAGAATTGCAAGCTGGAATCTTGAAAGTTATTCAACATTCTTCGATGTTGATCTTGAATGTTTGAAGGTTTGCGATGCTGGAAATGTGAATGTAGATGGAAGGTTTGAGGATGTAATTGGGAACGTTGAGAGTTTCTTGAAAGATATCAGTAAGAGACAGATCATCGTAGTATTGGGTGGTGAACATACGATAAGCTATGCGGTTGTGAAGGCTTTGAAGGATAACTTCTGCTATCTCGTATTCGATGCACACCTCGATCTTAGAGATTCTTTTGACAACGAAGTTTACAACCACGCATGCACATGCAGAAGGATATCTGAACTTGGATTTGACATAATATTTATCGGTGCCAGGAGCTACACCAAGGAGGAGTTGGAGTTTGCAAGATCTAGAGGATTCAAGATATATAGAGATGTAAAGTTTGATGAGCTTGAGGATGTTCTGAGTGTTTACGATGGTATTTACCTCTCCATAGACTTTGATGTCTTTGATCCAGCCTATGCACCTGCAGTTTCAACTCCAGAACCCTTTGGATTGAATCCCATTGTAATGATAGAATTCTTTGATAGATTCTCCAAGAATATTGTTGCAATGGATGTTGTTGAGATTGTTCAAGATCCAAGCTACGTTACACCAATGCTCTCATCAAAGCTAATATTTGAGTTTATGGCATCACGTTCAATTTAGAGAAAGCTTTATCATCTACACTAAAACTTGAGGCATGGCAAAGGAAAACAAGGGAAGATCTGCAAGACTCCTTGCATTCATTCTTGCACTGATAATGGTAGCATCTGTCTTGGCATACTCATTCAGAAATCCATCAAAGCCAGAGTTGAGAGAGGTAAAGTTTGATATGGGTGAAGATTGGAGGAGTTGGCTTGAGTATATACCCAACACAACTGGATACGTAGTTTACTTTGATTACACCGAAGAGAACGATACACTGAGGAGTTACATATACAACAGAACAGCACACTACATATACAACGTGAGCCAAAATCCATACCTGTTCAGAGACTTCAGACCTTCAATAGCATTCTTCAGCAGGATGATGATTACAGACCTCTACAACTGTTTAATAGATGTGAACAGATCAAAGGTTTACTTCGCATACAAGCACAAGGACACATACAAGAACTTCACCATGAAAGTTGGAAGGGTTGTAAGGTGGTTGTATGCCATGGTTGATGAGGTTCATCCAGTAATACTTGCAAACCCCCTATACGCAATGAAGATAATAGATCTTATGGATAATGGAACAGATTGCTTCTTGAAGGATTACGGTAAATACACATCCAGAATAAATGGAAGCTTTAGCTATACATTTTTGCTTGCTGGGGAAAGTGCAAAGAGGGCTTTGACAGATAATGGAACTCCAATTGCAGACTTCTACTTTGAAGGATACAGGATGAACGGTTCGATATATGAGAAGGTTGTTGGAATGCACTTCATAGGGTATTACTACTTTGTGAAGACAAACGAAACCTTGAACAGAACAACATACTACTACTACAAAAATTACGATGAC
>QMZE01000152.1 GCA_003663025.1 Archaeoglobales archaeon | reverse complement strand
TCTCTATCAACTAAACGCTTGAGTAGCTCATGCTTTGCCCAATTAACAACCTCCCTAATCCTACTCTCAACTGTAAACCTATCTCTTGAAACCCACACAAGCTGAACTCTCCTCTTCTCAATCTTAACATTTTCAGCATCCTTTACACGATTCACAGTATCTCTCAGAATTGTTCCAGAGACCTCTAAAGGCTCAGAAGCCTTAAGGAGTGTTGGATTTCTAGGCTGTATTTCAACAAAGCCTTTGTCAGCAAGCCTCTTCAAAACATCGTAAACCTTTGTTCTTGGAATCTTTGAGAGATCGCTTATCTCTCTTGCCAAATACTCCATCTTAGTTTCGAAATCCCTAAGGATAGTTGTTGAGGGATTCCAGAAATCATCGTCTTGAACAAACCAGTTGTGTATCACGAGGAAAACGTTGTGAGGCTTGAGGTTATGAACGTTGGTGAAGATGCAAGGAACGTTCACTTCAAGCTTAATCCAAGTCCCGGAATAAAACTTAAGATGCCAGAAGCTTACATCTCTGAGCTGAAGAGGGGGAGAAGGCAACAGTCAGCTTCAGAATAGATGTTGACGATGACGTAATAGCTGGAAACGAATACAGGATAGAAGTCAACTACAAGTCGGAGAAGATTGATGGGGAAGAAATATCTGACACATGCTATGCATACTTGACCGTTGAGGAGAGGGGTTGGATCGAGAGATACACCTGAGCTTTGATTATTCTCACCTTGATAGTGGTGATTTTTGTTGTTAGGTTTAAATAAATTTTTATCAGGCTTTTCGACAAAAACAATTTAAGTCATTCAAAATGAATTGAAACGTGAGAATTAAAGGTAGAGTAATATCAAAGGGATTTGCTGAGGGGGAGGTTATAGTTAGTAAGAGGAGGTTCTCCTTTTTGGGAGATGTAGATCTAAACGGTATCGTAGTTGCTGAGGATAGTGACATACTTGGTGAGAGCATTTCAAACAGGATATTCGTTTTTTATGGGGGTAGGGGTTCAACCGTTGGAACATACATACTACTCAGGATGAAGAAGAGGGGAACTGCTCCAAAGGGAATAATAAACGTTGAAACTGATCCAACGATTGCTGTTGGGGCAATAGTTGCAGAGATACCCCTCATGGATAGGCTTGAGTTGAATCCACTCGAACTCTTTAGGAGTGGAGATTACGTGGTGATAAACGCTTATGAGGGATACGTTGAGAAGAGAGTTTGAGAGGTTTGCAATAGTCTATCAAGTTGAGGAGTTTGGTGATGGCTTTAGATTTTACGTTCAACCCATAGACTTTGAGGGTTTCAAATCACTACTCATAGATTTAACAGCGGAATACGATCTCAATGTCCATTCGAGGTTTGGTGAGTTCATAGTCGAGTTGAGGAGATACAGGGAGAGGATTTGGATAAACTTGGCTTTACTTGCTGCAACCTTCGTATCTACAACCTTCATGGGTTCTCTTATGTTTGAAGGTTTTGATGTGATTGGAGGTATGACATACTCAATTGCAATAATGTTCGTTTTGGGTTTTCACGAGATGGGTCACTACGTTTTTGCAAGGAGGTGGGGTATGAAAACATCCCTACCCTACTTCATACCATTCCCAAGCTTCATAGGGACACTTGGTGCAATTATAAGGCACAGGGGTAGAATTCCAAGTAGAAAGGCACTTTTTGATGTTGGTGTATCTGGACCCCTCTTTGGAATACTTGCATCCATGATAGTAACGTTTGTTGGATTGAGAATGAAGTTTGAGCCAAGCTACGAAGGTTTGACAGTTACACTTGGAGTTCCTCCACTCTTCGAATTCATAGCTGGATTGGTTGGATACGAGGGCAAGTTTATACATCCAGTTGCCTTTGCGGGATGGGTTGGAATGTTTGTTACATTTTTAAACCTAATCCCAGTTGGACAGCTCGATGGAGGTCACATACTCAGGGCCATGGTTGGTGAGAAAGCTGAGATCATATACAGGGTTATACCCGTAACACTGATGGTTCTTGGATTGATGACAAAATCATCCATCTGGATATTCTGGGGACTCATAACACTCTTCTTCTCAATTCAGACACATCCAAAACCCGTTGAAGATAAACCAATAGATGCAAAGAGGTTTGCAATTGGAGTTTTAACTTTTGCATTTGGAATACTATGTTTCACCCCCACCCCCTTCAGAGCTGGCTAGTATCTTCTTTGCATTCAGCTTTCCAAGCTTAGAGTTTCCATCTATCACAATCTTCTCATCAGCCTCAACCTCACCAATCACGCAACCCTCAGCTATGTGAACGTTCCTTGCTTTAACGTATCTACCCAAGCATCTACCCTGAATTAAAACCTCATCCGCAAATATCTCGTTAAACCTTGTGCATGCACCTATAACCGCTCTATCACATGTTATCCTACCCATGACAACACAACCCTTACCAAGATAGACATCTTTAGCTTCGATGTTCCCCCAAAATATGACTCTCAAGCCAGCCAAAATCTTTCCATCAAATCTCAGATGCCTTGTGACGACACCCCCATTCCTAACTATCGCAACACTCCTCTCCCTATCAACCATGAACATCAAATCACCTCGTAAGCAGGACACTCCTCAAACGTGTATTTGACAGTTAAGAAGTTTGATTTAAATTCCCTAACCTCCTCCCTAACCTTCCCTGGATTTTTATCCTTCAAAGCCATATCTATAAACCTTGCAATCTCCCTCATCTCATCCTCCCCCATCCCCAACCTCGTAACCTCCTGAACACCTATCCTTATTCCAGATGGATTTTCAACGTTTCTAACATCATCCCAAGGTAGGAGATTCTTGTTCAGTATTATCCCACACTCTTCAAGCTTCCTAGCAACGTAATCTCCCCCTCCAATATCTGAAACGTCAACTGCAACCTGATGAGACCTTGTGAAATCCAAATCTGGACAAAGAACTTTGTATCCCAAGTTATACATCTCCTCAGCCAAAACCCTTGCATTCTTAACTGTCTGCCTTGCGTAATCTCTACCAAACTCAATCATCTCAATGCAAGCCATCACATAGCAAGCTAAACTGTGAACGTGATGGTTGCTAACGACTCCTGGAAAAACTCCACGATCTATCACCTTCGCAAGTTCATCCTTGCACATTATAATAGCCCTCTGGGGGCCAAAGAAGGTTTTGTGGGTTGATGCTGTAACAACGTCAGCACCCTCCTCAATTGGATCCTGAAACTCACCACCAGCCATCAATCCCAAGACGTGACTTGCATCGTAAACAACCCTCGCACCAACTTCACCTGCAATCTCAACGATCTCCTCAACTGGATGTGGGAAGAGGAATAGGCTGGCACCAAGGACAAATATCTTAGGCTTCAAATTCCTAACAATCCTCCTAGTTTCATCTACATCTATGTTGAAGTTCTCTATGTCAAATGGATAGTGTTCAACCCTCAAACCCCTTATCCCAGCTGCAGAAAATTTATCGTGAGATATGTGACCCCCATGAGGGACTGAGAGTGAAACTATGCAATCTCCTGGATTTGTCAATGCAAAGAAAGTTGCAAGATTTGCAGTTACACCCGATATTGGTTGAACGTTTGCATGCTCACATCCAAATATTCTCTTTGTAAGTTCAACCGCAAGGGCTTCAAGCTCATCCATGTAACTACAACCCTGATAGAACCTCTTACCAATCCACCCCTCAGCGTATCTGTGTCCAAAGTCTGTCATGTATAGTCTCCTCACAGCGTAGCTTGTCACGTTTTCACTTGCTATCAGTGGAATTGAATATTTGAAGAGATCGTGATGTTTCTTCGTTATCTCCATCAGTCTTTCAAGCATGTGATTCGTTTACCCAAAACTTAAAACGTTTTCTGGATGAGAGCTGATAAAACTATGGCATAAGTTAAAAGCTCACTCTCACCTATTGGCTTGCACAACCTAACTCTACCATCACCCCTCACAATCTCCTCAATCTCCCTCAGATGTTCACCGTATGAGATGAAGAGTGGGACAACAAAGATTACATCACTCTCCATCTCACTCAAAACTTCCATAAGCCTTGGCTCCTCCATGATGTAGGCTGTTCTAACCTCATCAAATATTCCAAACTCCTCTATTCTCTCCCTATGCCTCTCAACAACCCTCCTGTAATCTGGCAACTTACTACCGTGGCCAAGTAATATCAGTCCAATCATCTTCGATCGAAGAATGGATTTTTTCCCG
>QMZE01000151.1 GCA_003663025.1 Archaeoglobales archaeon | reverse complement strand
TAAGATTTCCTACGACCACAAGGGCATGCGGTTGTTTGTGGAGAAGGCCATTAAGATCTTAGCCGAACATGGGATGAGAGGACGCAAGGTGATTGTTTACATGCTCTACAATTTTAGAGATACGCCCGACTGGTTGGGATGCTGAGAGGCTTGAACGGGTAGAAGACTTCAGACGCGTATACGGCTACGGGGCATGTTCTCATCCTACCGATGGCTGGTAGAGAGGTTCATGAAGGCCAGGTCTTTTGATGAGGCATTTAAGTTGCCTAAGCCGAGGGAGCATGCCAAGCGTGTATGCAAGCCATACCATGTAGGGTGGCAGAGAGAATGATTGGAGACGGGTAATCAAGATGTTTTTGGCTAAAAGGTAGTAGGCATAGTAGTCCTAAAGGCCTGGAAAGATAGCCTCTCTAAGCAGGTCCATCACTATTAAAACTTCGTGATCGAGTGGTTCCGGCGGGGAGTATATTTGCCCGCCTCCCCACCTGGTAACCCTAAATGAGATAAGACGCTCCACAGCTGGCGGAAGAAGAGAAAATCCAAGAGAGTGAACAATTGAAGCGCTCTCCAAAAGCTTGCCGAAGTCGATGTTTGGATATTCTTCTTCGAGACCTATTCTCGGATTCGGGGTTGTGAGTTCAACCTTTCCGGAGATCCCTCGCCTTTTCACGTGTATTCTCACGAGTTTGCCTTGCCTGTCTCGAACTATCTTCCAAAGCCTAGCGAAGTCCTCGCGCGTAATATTAATGGGCCTTATTGCGAAAGGGTTTCCGTACAATACCATAGATACTAAGGCTACTCCGACTCTGGCGACCGCTCTGGGAATATCGAAAGCTACAACCAAGGGGCTCCTCTTAATTTGCCATAGTGTGAACTCTGCAGATATTGTCACGCGTTCTCTCGCGAGGCGCGAGATTCTTGGATAATACGTGGCCTCGTATTTGAAGGCGTTATATGAAGGATGTTCTCCTAGGTACGTGAGCTTTCCTCCTATAACCACCCCGAGTTCTCTTGATAGATTCGAAGAGCCGGGATATGCTCTAAGCTCTTCAACGCTCACTTCTTTTGTTCTGATAACCAGTTCCTTTTCATGCTTGATATTGAGGAAGATTATGAAGTCTCTCACGTTGTCCCCCTCACCCACTCTGGTCTAGCTTCGATGTGGTGAGCGGAGCTTGTATTCAATAAGTTATGAAAGTCCTCGTAGCGTTGAAAGCAGTTGTATGACATGAGTACTATAAGCTTAGCCTGAGCACGTGAACAGCCAACGTAGAGTTGGGCCCTGAGCCTAGGATCCCCCAAAAACCCTATAAATCCTCTAGGATCGTTCCAGACTAAGCTCAGTAGCACGCATGGCCACTCCCTCCCTTGGGATCTATACACGGTCATCGTCGTAGCAGATCTTCCGAGCTGAAGTCTATCGAGCAATTGCTGGATACAACCGACTTGCCCACTATAGGGAGATAAGGCAGCAATATCCGAGGAGCGTACTTCCCTACCGTTCCTACGGTATGATCGACAAAATTCTTTAACGATTTTTGCTACGAGCGTTGCCTCGTCTACGTTTCTAAGTGATCCGCCGAAACAACGTTCCTCCCTTCCCAGGCTGCTCGTATCTATAATGACTAAGGGGTGCGAGGGGTCTAGAATTTCCCTAAACTCCGGCGAGCACCTATTTTCATCCCACTCGAAGCCTAGTCTCGTTAGATCTCGGTTTCTCACCCTTTCCGCGCTCTCCAGCATAAAGGTACACCTTAGCGCCCTTCTTAGCTGGTTTACGGCCTCACAAATATCTCTATGCATTCTGAACTGAAGCCTGAGTCTATGCGTATCGCAGCCCGACTCGTTTATTATGAACTCGCCAATATTTTCGTAGAGTCTAGGTTGCGTAGTAACTATCGGTAGCTGGTATGGATCGCCTATCATACTAAAGCCGCGCGGTTCCAGCTTCTCTTTTCTCGCAAGATAGAGTGAGTGAAACCAAAGAGGCGGCATAACTTGGCTAAATTCGTCAACAACGATGTAAGCTCTCCTGCTCACTCTCATCCCTGCATGTATATTTCTAACCTTGAAGGCCCTAATCGAGCCATGTAATGTGCAAATTAGGATGTTAGCTCTCTGCAGGATCCTTAGTTCTCTATCGCTTAAAGACTCGGGTGGGTGACCTACTACCCCCCGGCCCCAATCTGTTTCCCTCGGATTAGGAGTGAGCCTATATACCTGGCCCGCTAAGCCTAGATCCTCTCGCAACCTCATCAGCGCGACATCTGCTGCAAAATGGGTCGGGCAGAGATAGATGATCTGCTCATCTGGGTTCTCCAGAATGCGTTCTGCAACACCCACGACTCCTCCAGTAGTCTTTCCAGTTCCAGGCGGCCCGTCGATTATTGGGAATACGAACTCATCATCTCCTCGCGAATCCCAATCCTCGAGAATGCTGTCAACGGCGCGGTTCCATGCCCTGTCAAATCGGCTACGCACTTCGTTGATTCTCTCCCTTATCCGACTTCTCTCATTATTCGCGATTCTCTCCCCCCCTCGCGAGACTTCTGGGGCCACCAAATAGGGCTTCTACAAGCTGGACAAACGCGTCCTCTCTCGCCCTATCGTTTCTATCCCTTCCGATCTGCTCGTACTGGAAAAGATAGCGCTGTATTCGACGTATGAGGAACCACGGCCTGGATTCGAGCAAGGTGGTGTCGGACAGGATAGTAACACTACTCAACATAATGGGCATATACCTTCTTCTCACGATTATTCTGATTCTACCCTCTCCACTAGTGTCAAGAAGCTCGCCTTCCAGTCTCTGCCCGAGATGAAACGTCCCGAATACTATTGTACAACGTCCGATATCTCGGACATGGGCTGCGACAGGTCCGACTGCATCACTCGGTAGCTCCAGCTCGATAAGCGTTCCTTCAGGCGTGTCGGTTAACTCCCCTCTCAAGCGTGCCCTGATTATAAGCCCGTCCCTCTCCAGTTCCTCCGCTCGTAACATGAGAAGCGCATACTCGAAGAAATCTCTGTCCCACATTAGCTCCCATAGCAGGGATCTGTACCACCCTCTAAACCTCTGCCGCATAGCGGGTCTAACTAACGGATAATTAGGCAATCTTCTACGGCATCCGATGTACCTGTACATGAAGCTACACCTAATGCCGGGTTCGCGGTCGCACCTCCTTTCTCGGTGCGCAACGAGAATCCCTCTCGGATCCTCGGCGATATCTCTGATCCATGAGTAAGCTCGAAGAGCTCTCTCCTCAAACTCAGGGTTATCGTGCCTCACTTCAAAATCCCTATACGGCGTTTCCACGATTAGTTCGAATGACCTAAAGTCTACGTCTCTTAGCTCGCTTGGGTAATTCTCTCGATCGATAGAAGTCAAAGTCTTCCACAGTAACCATATCTGCATTGCATCGGGGTCTGGTGGAGACTCGTCATAGGGGGTTCCCACTATAGTTCGCTCTACTATCACTTCTTCGTCTAAGTTCAACTCGTCGATTCTTCCCTTGAGAGGGTAACTGAAGCTTCTGTCTCCATGTTCAAATCTAACGTATGCACTCGAAGTGTCTACTTCGAAGAAAAGACGCGCACCAACCTCTATCTCGTTAAGCTCGTCCAACTTTCTCTCACACCATGGCCTGACATAGTTATCCCAAAGCCGTTGAGAGTCGACGCCGTGTGGATACCTCGTCCCTAGGTGACCCATGAACTCTTCGAACTCGCGCCGTAGGGTTCCAGGCGTTAATCTTCGCAACCGCCCACTTACTATCAATGACTTTACAAGTGCTATGAATTGGTGGAATAGGTCACCAGCCCTCTCAAGCCCCGTTTCCCCGGTAATTGTTGGACTTCCTTGAACACCGTGGAGGAGCCTATGCACACAAGCATATGGGCAGAAATCTGCAGCTATGACATCGGATACTGTGGGAAAAGGATCAAACGGCGGCATTCCGAGCGGATAAAGTCCGCCTGGCCTTAACCATTCTCTTCGAGGTCTCCTCCAGCTGACCGGGTAGCTACTCATCTCTCATCCCCATGGAAGGCGAATAACCCCCTCCCAACATACTCCTTCGACAATACCCTTTAACTTATTGAGAATCTCCTCGATTCTTTCAGAAATTTCCCTCTCGCTCTGCAATCGGATCGTGCTTAAAGTGAACATCTTCCATGCTTCTTCACTAACAATCGAGATGCTCTCAGGGTATTTCACACCCTTCGAGATAGAGAGT
>QMZE01000150.1 GCA_003663025.1 Archaeoglobales archaeon | reverse complement strand
CATGCCTTCGGGTCTGGATTAAAGCATAGTCGCATAGTCATTCCCTGCCTAATCTCGCTTTATCGTTTCATACAGCAGTTTAAAGGCTCCAACAAAGCCCAACGTACCCAAACTCACGAGGAAATACGCCAAGGCTTCCTCAAACATTTTTTCACCTCCACACGTTTATGGCTGTAGCAGGACTAGGCCAGGCTGTAGGCTGTAGGTGGACGAATCGAAGATTCGTCGGCATGCCAGCCTAGCCTAGTCCTCTTGCTCAGCCATTCGCCTCGTATATTATCCATACTATTCCATCTCCAAAGATTTTTTTAGCCGGTACAACGGCAACGGCCATTATGAATGTTCCATCATCTAATAGATTGTTTATTCGTCTTCTGCCATACTCATCAAGAACCGTGCCGAAAATAATTGTTTCCCCGTATTCTGTTATTTCCGTCATGGTATCCGCTCCTCCACTGCCCTAAGCAAAATTCTGGATGGAACATTGTTTTGGTTGTAGTATGGATAAGAACTGCTGTGAGTATTCGCAAATGCAGAGTTCCTGTAGTATCTGTCTCCATAGTATAGTCTATAAAGCTTGTAGGTAGCACTGCTTTCCCATCGTGAAGCATCTACACCGGCACTTGAACTGGCATAAATTCCGATACGATGATAAACATATATTACTCCTTTCCGCCTAACCGATGGACTTCCAAGAGTTAAGCTGGGCTGCCCCTCAGCGTAAATCCTGAAATATTCAAGGTTTCTGCCGCTGAACATACCAAGCCGGCTGTACTGAAGCTGTCTAGCCTCATATCTCAAATACACATTCGAGGAGTTCGCCCATAATCTAAGCTCTAAAACATCTCCTACGGCAACATTATGGAAGAAAGAATTTAAAGTCCAGTAATACTGGGCGCCTACAGTGAAGCTTCCGTTTGCGAGGCTTGAACCGTTCTTTATCATACGCCAGTAAACAGTTCTGCTGGCACTAGCCCAATTTCTTCCAGCCGCGTATATTGCGGCGATAATGAGGGCCTGTTCAAATCCCATGTTTAGGCTTGGCAGGTCATCTTCCGACACCGTATATATTATTTGGCTCGTGTCCGGCTCAGATGTTGGAAGCGACGTCCAGGATAGTAGGTTCTCGTATGTATTGTATGAGAATTTTATTTCCTTTAGAGACGTAAAGATTGGAGTAGCTCTTCCCGTGCTCATTTTGTTTGAACCCCATCATAACCGATTAGCCTCGAATTTGCAGTATCCCTGTTTATTACACGAATCCAAACGCTGTTTGTAACGTGAAAAGCATACTTGGCGTACACGCCGCTGCCATAGTCCGTGTCAAAAGTTAAAACGTTTGTTCCATCCGTAAAGGCTAAATCAACATCGTATTCATGATAAATGTTGTGTATGACCCATTCCTCATTTGCAGGCGGCCGAATATCAAGGTTTCCTCCGGCAGAAACGCTTACAAGATTGCTTTTTACATCTCCAACAGCCATGCTTGGCAGACCCCCGAAACTTTAGTTTCGGAACCTACAGCCATGCTTGGCAGGCCTCCTGCTAGGCAGCAGCAGGAACATACCGTTCATCCCCATCACCTAAACTTCCTCTACACATATCCATCCCTTAATAGTGCAGGCTCCACTAGCATATAACTCTATCTTTTCGTCCGTGTCTCCGACTGGAGTTTCCATTCCGACCAGATTCATGGCTATGCTGCCCTTTGATGGAATTGCTGCAATAACATTTCTGCTGCCTTGAAATCTAAGCTCGGCGATGACGTCTGAGTCCGTGTAGAAGAGGAATCCGAGTACTTTCGCCTTTTTTCCGCTTGACGGCGTATATATTGCTGCGCTTCCGGCGGCAGAGAAGCCTACGGTGAAGTGTTGTATGTTTCCTTCTCTAGTTATTGTTCTGTCCTTTTCCGCCTGGTAAACGTAGTAGTTTCTTAGTGCTATGCCTACCAAATCCACATAGAATGTTTTGCCTGCGTTTTTTGATGCTAATGATGGACCAAACGCAATCATTTCTATACGTTTACCTTGCGGCAGGTCGTCGCCATTAACAACCAGAGCGTAGAATGCGTTTGGCATTGTTAAATCCAAGTAGAAGTCGTCTATGGTTACATCGTCATATCTTACGCCCAGCCAGAATTGTCCGTCTCCTTCCTTGCATGCTGCATATAGCCGTATGAAATCTACATTTTTGCATCTTACATTAACGGGCTGTCTAATCTCTATTATTGTTGTGCCTATTGTTTCTGGCGCCACAAATTTTGCCGAGTAATTTCCAAAATATTTATGTTCGCTTGTAACTGTAACTGTTCCTTGGTCGCCGTATCTTATTTTCCATCCTGTTAGGTCGCCTGTTTCAAAGTCGCCATTAATTATTAATGTTTGCTTTACCTGCTCTACTATCTCGGTGTATTTGGTTTTCGTCCAGAAGTCTGGCCATCCATAACTCAAGCTTGGCTGCCCCCTCCGCTAGTGCTGGCGGAGTGTCTACTCATTTAGCTTTCCACTCCGAATATTTCTTTAAGTAAAGTTAGCATTTCCTTAAATAGGGTTGTTGGCCGTGCGTATTCCAATTCTTCTGTTCTAAACCATAAGTATACTGTGTGGTCGTATGCTATATCTTCGTTGTAGCCTTCAATCGTTAATGTTACTTTGTGTTCGGGCATTTTCCAGTTTAAAGGCACAAAATCACGAATATTATCGCCAGTATCCCATGCGCCTTCATTAGCCGGATGCAACTGATAAATTCCGTGTAGTATACGGTAGTGTGCGAGTCCAGCCCAGCCCGGCGGAATCAAACGATAAAAACCGACCAATATGTCGCCCTCAATCGTAACAGTAGTAGAAACAGGGGAAGATAAAGGCGTGTTCGCTGGAATAGTTAATGTTACGAAGTAGTCTGCCAATTTTTTCAGCCTTCCGTTAGCAGCGCCATGCTTGTGTCTGTATAGCTTATGTTGTTGTAGTTTATGCCTTGCGCCAGATAATTACTTATTAAATCTGAAAGTTGCGTATAGCTATTATCGCCTAGCGTTGGATGATTGCTACCATAGAATGGATTTGTTGTATTGAATGCGTTATTTATGAATATTCCGCGCGCCGTTGGGTCCTGGTCGTTGTCGTTTATGACTAATGGGACACCATTTGTATTGTAGCTGTCAATTATGTTGTTTTCCATTATTATTAGCAGGTTTTTGTTGCCAAATATTACAATCATGGCTCCGCCATTATACCATGAGTTGTTGTTTGTGTTGCAGTCGAAAAATGTGTTTCCGTTTAGGACTACTTTTCCATCGCATTGTATAAGTACGCCTTTTGCGTTTGTCTTGTAGAATTTGTTGTTTTCGATTTCTGCCTCGCAATAGTTCTGAAGATTTATTGCCTGCCCATTAGTTGAGCCAACATCTAGGAATAGGTTTGCTGATATTTTCAGTCCGTATACGTTGTTTGTTGTTACTATTCCGCTTCCATTTGGTAGATTGCGAAATATGTTGTCATGTATGTTTAGGTTGTAGTAGTTTCCTGTTATCCACATTCCTTGGTTTGGCGAGCCGTAGATTATGTTGTTTGCGAATATATGGTTTTTTCCTTTGTAGAGTGCGACTCTACCGTAAATGTTGCAGCCTATTATTTGGCTGTCCATCTGATAGCTCCATGAGAGAACATCAGCTCCGTATTCACCGTAGATGTCGCAGTTTATAAGCTTGTTGTTTTTGTCTAGGACTTCGTTTTCTACGTCTGGGCTGGACGGCCCAGCAAAGTATACGGCGAATATTTCGTCGAGATTTTCTAGTTTGCAATTGTATACTGTGCAGTCGTTTACGTTGCTGCCTGCTATTGTTGCTCGTTGGTCGTATGTTTTGCAGTCTATCCATAAGTTGGCTATTCTTACGCCTGTTGTGTTGTGTATGCCTATTCCATCGATTTTGCCTGTTGCGCCGTTTACGAGTAGTTTTGTTGCGTGTTTTCCTTCTCCCATTAATGTTATGTAATTTTTTAGTGCGATTCTTTCGGTAATTTCGTATGTGCCTTTCTTTATTAATATTATGCCGCTTTCAGTATTGTCTATTGCATTTTGTATTACTGTTTTGCTATCTGTACTTTCAAATTCTATGTGTCCGTATGTTCCGTTTTTTGCGTATGTTTTGTTTCCTTTCTTAAAGATTATGTATGATGCGGTTGCGGGTGGCTGTTCTACTGGCATGTGGTAATGTACCAGTTCTAGGCTGTCAT
>QMZE01000149.1 GCA_003663025.1 Archaeoglobales archaeon | reverse complement strand
CAAAAGACTTTTGTAGCCTTAACGTAGTCTACTAATTACCCTAGAGCAGGTTGCATATATTGTATTTCTTCTATTTACTTTTTTGTTGCTATTCTTGACAGTGCCTACTCTTAAAAAAGAAAAATATATATAGAATTAGTAAACAACTGCCTCATATTCGACAAAGTTAAGTTCGTATCTGCATCGGTAATCTTGGCCATGTTAACTTGATCCATCAGACGTTAATGCCACAACACTTGCAAATTACGATACACTCGTTTTAGCGGATGATGTTGCATGTGATCCTCCAAGCTACTTTACACAAACGCAACTGCAAGATATAGTTAACTGGGTTTACAACGGAGGAAAACTTATAATCTACGATTCAGAATGCTATTCTAGAGGTTACACTGTAACATATAACTGGTTACCGACACATCTATGGTATACTGTATTGTACCCTGGAGCTTTAGGTGCGGATAAAGAGTCAGATCCATGGGTGGATTTGAAGATAGTTGAGGATAAACTTTCAAGTAACAATCCAGGTCCCTATTTTGTAAACGTTACAATGCTTATGAAACTGATGCTGCTGGAGATCAAAATGTCTTCATAGCAAATGGAACTGGTTGGTGTGCAGACATGCTTGGAACAAATGCTATAAATCAGTTAGGATAAGAAGCTCCACCTGGAACAACAGGTTTCAGTCACGTATATACTCACTATGGAAAAGGACTGATAATTTACAATGGATTAGATATTGATGAGCTGTGGAACTATTCTGATCCCACCTCAAATACTGGAGAAGGCCATCTTGCTAAAATTTAGCTCTTGGAACTAAAACAGCCTTGGGATAACGTTACTGGAACCGATGTATGTGGACTTCCATGCTCTGCCCCAGTTCCTCCACCACAACCACAAAAGGTTCCTACTTTAACATCAATAAGCTCTATTGCACTAATATGTTCAGTTCTACTTATCGCTACGATAAGTTTGAGAAGAAAATAATATAATTTTTTAATTTTTAAACTTAATCTTTTAAGTTAACCAAACTATATAAAGTCTCAACCTCAATCTTCAGATCTTCCTCAACTTCCCTCCTAAAGTTATCAATCTTAACCCTATCATCCGCATGAACCATGAAGTATATTGAATAATTCCAATCTCCAAAACATTCCCTCTCAACAAGATGAGTTATCTGAGGAAACTTCAAAAGTTTCCTTGCAACCCTCTCAGGATTTTCTGTCCTTACAATGTTCATTCCATTTTCATTAAATCCTATTGCCCTCTCACTCAAAACTCCATAGAAATCCCTGAAAACACCCTTCTTCAACATCTCCCTTATCAAACTCACAACATCGGAGTCAAGTGGTTTCTCTTCAATAGGAATATCCTGCAGTTTAACAACTGTGTCCACCAAATCACTATCAACCTCACTTGGTTCCCTCTCAAAACCGTAACTCCAAGATATACCCTTGTATAGGTCATACTTCACGCTCATCTTGTAAACCCTCTTGCTTGGCAATATAAGATAATCATTGACACCACAAACCTCAGCAACATCCTTAACCCTCTCAAATATCCTTTCGATACTTGCATCCTTCAAGGTGAACCACACCCTATACCTCTCATGATCCCTAAGGTAGTTGTGCTTTAGATTTATTTCTGGAAAGCTCTCGTTGATCATCTTTGCAATCCTAGGGACATCCTCCATTCTACAAGAAAAAGCAACCAAACAAGCCCTCTTAATAAATCCTATCGCCTTGTAGTTCAAATTTGCTCCAATTCTCTTTATTATTCCCCTCTCTTTAAACTCTCTCAACTTCGATATCAGTTTTCTTGGATCCAAGTTGAGATCGTGTGCTATGTCAACGAATGGTGTCTCACTTATTGGAAAGTTATATTGAATTGCCATCAAAATCCTCTTATCCTCAGAACTCAAAACCCTCAATCTCAATCTTCCTCCTCCCACTAACGTAATCTTCAACAAGTTTTTCGGCCCACTCCTTAGCAAGCTCAACCTCTCCACTCCTCACAAGCCTTCTAAACTTCTCATCCTCACTCACGGCAAAGTATAGCTTCATTCTAAGCTGAACTGGAATATTCCTACCCTTCATGTATCTCTTCAGATGATCCATAGCCTTCAAGAAAGATACAATCTCCTCATCTTCCTCCAAAGCCCTTAAAAAAGTATCCTTAACCCTCCTTGCAACAATCCCACTCTTACCCTCAGTTGTGACAGCAAACCTTATCCCTTCAAACTCACCCTCAAATGGAATAACTACCTCAGTCCTCTTTGCATCATTTGCAAGGTTTACGAGTGTCTTGTATCTCTTGGCAATCTCAACAATTTTATCGTTGAAATCTGTAAATGGTAGGGCAACAACAACCAGATAGGAGTTTTTAATGAAATCTTCAAGTTTCCTCGTATCCTTAACGTCTCCCCTTATAAGCTCAACTCTACCAGATATCTCCTTCAACTCATCACTGAAATCCAAGCTAAAAACTTTGACTTTTGCCTTAGCCTTCAAGAACTTCTTTGCTCTCGAAGTCCCAACACCACCACCACCGATGACCAAGACGTCCTTCCCTTCAAACTCAACGAACATTGGAACCCTCATATGTTACTTTCTATCCATCTCTTCAACTCGGACTTTGGATAAACACCAACGACGGCACTAACAGCTCTACCATTTTTGAAGAATATCAAAGTTGGAATTGCAGAAATTCTATACTGCAAAGCAATATTTCTAGCTTCATCAACGTTCAACTTACCAAACGCAACCTTCCCAGCAAACTCCTTTGCAAGTTCCTCGATTATGGGAGAGACTAATCTGCAAGGTCCACACCATTCAGCCCAGAAGTCAACAACGACATTCTCATTCTCCTCTACAAACCTATCGAAGTTTGTATAATCGAGCTTTACAACCTTAACCATCTTCTCACCTTTCATTTTCTCCATGAGCTCCTTTAACTTCTTCCTTCTAATTTCCTCAATGTCCATCAAATTTAACTTTCCGTAGGTAATTTTATGTTTTTGGTTATGATGCTTGGGATAGATGAGGCTGGGAAGGGTCCAGTGATTGGACCTTTGGTGGTTTGCGGAGTTCTCTGTGATAGGGATACCGTTGATTATTTGGTATCTTTGGGGGTTAGAGATTCAAAGAAGATGAGTAGAGAGGAGAGAAAGAGGTTGTATAACGTAATAACATCAGTCTGTAAGTTTAAGGTTTTAAAGATCTCTGCTGAAGAGTTAAACGAACTTATGGAGAGATTCACAATAAACGAGATACTCAAGAGATGTTACGTTGAACTGATATCCCACTTCAAACCCAAGGTTGTCTATATAGACTGTCCAGATGTTAACGTTGAGAGATTTAAGAATGAGATTGAGGAGAGAACTAGTGTTGAAGTTGTTGCAAGTCACAAGGCTGATGAGATTTATCCTATTGTATCTATTGCATCGATAGTTGCAAAGGTTGAGAGAGATGGAGAGATAGAGAAGCTTAAGGTTGTTTATGGGGATTTTGGGAGTGGATATGCATCGGATCAAAGGACAATAGATTTCTTGAGGAGTTATTTAAGAGATAAGGGTGAGTTTCCCCCTATAGTGAGAAGGAAGTGGAAGACTTTAAGAAGGGTTACGACACACACACTTAGAGACTTCTTTGAGCTTTGAGCAAAGGTTTATATTTCGTAAATCTCAAATCTCTTGAGGACCCGTAGCCTAGCTTGGACAGGGCGTGGGCCTCCTAAGCCCAAGGTCGCGGGTTCAAATCCCGCCGGGTCCGCTTTTATTCTGTTTAACAATTTTCTAAGCTTTTCTTCTAAAAATGCAGATATGTTAATTCCCAATGCTTTGGCTTTATGTAACAGATTTTTATCGATCTTAAGTAATTCTAAATGGTTGGACAACCAGTTGGACAACTCATCCTCTGATCCTTCATCTACTGAAATCAGGAATCTATTCTTATCAATTTCATAAATCTTAGCTTCTTTTCCAATTAATTCTGAGAAATCTTTTGGAAATCTAACAACTGGATATTCAAAGCCTTCTTTCGCTTTCTTCTTCTCTACAATGCATTCTCCAACTAATTTCATTTAAATCACATGCAACTCTGATAGCTTAACTTCATTCTTCTCAACTTCCCCTCTTGCAAGGAATAATAGTGCCAGTAGAACATGGGTGATTTCATTCTCCACTCCAAGCTCCTCAATTGCTTTGAAAATTATCGTCTCGATATTTCTAAGACTTCTTAT
>QMZE01000148.1 GCA_003663025.1 Archaeoglobales archaeon | reverse complement strand
CTGTTCCCAGAGTTTAAGGAGCTTAAGCCAACACCAACAAACTTGACATTGAGGAGTCACATGACTACAAGCTGGTTCATAACGTTGAGCAAAATCGTTGACAAGTTACCTTTACCCATAAAGCTATTTAGCATAGACAGATGCTTTAGGAGGGAGCAGGGTGAGAGTTCCGTTAGACTTTACAGTTACTTCTCAGCAAGCTGTGTATTTGTTGATGAGGATGTGGATGTTGAGGATGGGAAGGCAATAGCGACAGCTTTACTTAGGTATTTTGGGTTTGAGAGATTTAAGTTTAAGTTGGATGAGAAGAGGAGCAAGTATTACATACCTGGAACACAGACTGAGGTTTTTGTTCATCATCCAAAGCTTGATTGGGTTGAGATTGCTACGTTTGGAGTTTATTCACCAACAGCCCTATGCCAGTATAACATAGACTATCCAGTTTTAAATTTGGGTTTGGGTGTTGAGAGGCTTGCAATGATACTCTACGGATACACAGACGTTAGAAAGATGGTTTACATTCAAGATGTAAAGTTAAGTGATCTTGAAATTGCCAGGGCTATAAGGATAAGGGAAGTTCCAAGGACTTCGGTTGGTTTAAATGTTGCGGATGCTATTGTAAAGACAGCTGAGATTTATGCAGATGAGAGGAGTCCATGTGAGTTTCTGGCTTTTGAAGGTGAGCTTTACGGTAGAAGATTTAGAGTTTACCTCTTTGAGTTTGAGGAGGATACCAAGTTGTGTGGACCAGCCTATGCAAACGAGATAGTAGTTTACAGGAACAGTATATACGGGATTCCAAGGAACGAGAGGTTTAGAGAATACTTTGAGGGAGGAGTTTCAACACGAATAAGATACATCGACAGCTTTGCATACTACGTTGGGAGTAGGGTTGAGGAGATGGTTGCAAGGGGAGGTGGAGGAATCTTGAGGATTAGGGTTGTTGAGGGTCCAGGTGATGTAAATCTTGACGTTCATGAGAATGTTGTTAGGTATGTGACGTCGAGGGGTGGGAAGATAGACGTTAGGGGACCTATGTTTGTTAACGTTAGGGTTGCAGTTGAATCAAACGAGAAGTGAAATCAACTTCATCATGACACTCCTCCTCTTGACAATCTTCAGGATTGTTGGTATGAACTTCAGGATTGTGGATGGTTTGTCCATGTCCAACTCCCTAGCAAGATCTGAATGTTCCTTCAAGACACCAATCATGTAGTCATAATCTTCAGGCTTCAAAACACCATACAACCTTGCAATCCTCATTCCAATCTTATACTCCATTCCCAAATCCCTTAGATACTCCCTCCTTATCATCTTAAGGTTTGGGAAGTGTTTCAACTTTTCGACAGCCTTAACTATGTAATACAGTCCACCACCAGTGTAAGGTTTCACCATTCCAGCTGAATCTCCCATGAGCATGACATTGTCTCCAACAAAGTTCACGATACCAATTGGAATTGCCCCAACGTTCAACTCCAAAACACAACCCTTAACCCTTTTCCCAAGCCATCTGAGTAGTCTCTTCAAAACCTGCATTGGATTTTTGCTCGATATGGCTCCAATCTTTGCAAATCCATCAAGTGGGATTGAGTAGCATAGGAAGTCTGAGAATCCCAGATATATCTCAACCAAATCATCACTGAAGTAATCAAACCTTGAAGTTACCTGGACTGCTGAATATATCTTTGGTCTTTCAAATCCAAACACCTTAGCAACCCTCGAATACACACCATCAGCACCCAAAATGAAATCGTATTCAACCTCAAATCTTTTACCGTAAGATAAAAGCTCAGCTATCTTTTTCCTCGCATTCAAAAACTTCGTCTTTACCATTACGTTTGCAAACTCAGAAGCTTTTGCAAAGAGATCCCTGTCCAAAACCTTCCTCTCAACAACTACACCTCCACACCTCCCCTCAAGCTCAACACTCTCATTTTTTGAGAAGAAAACTGCTCCTCTAATCTTGTTTAACTTGCAGTCTGAGAATCTCCTAAGCTCTCTGTAACACCTCTCACTCACAAGACCAGCACATTGAACTGGAAATCCTGGCGACTGATGCTCCTCGACGATTGTAACATCAAACTTCCTCAATGCTATTGCCGAGAGACTTCCAGCTGGTCCCCCACCAACTATGAGTATCATCGAACGATTTATCAACAATGGGATTTAACGATTGATATGCGTGAGGTTGAATACATCTATCCCATGAGGACCTTTCTGATAACCTCTGGAACATTTGAGAAACCAAACGTAATGACTGCGGATTGGGTTACACCCCTATCAATAAACCCACCCCTCCTGGGTGTTGCAATAGGTCACAGGAGGTTTACAAAGAAACTGATAGATGAGTATGGGGAGTTTGTCGTTTCGGTTCCAACGATAGAGATTTTGAGAGACGTTTGGATAGCTGGGACTGTGAGTGGTGCTGATGTTAACAAGGCTGAAAAGCTCAGCATAACCTTTGTTCCATCAAAGAAGGTTAAGGCTCCTTCAATAAGAGAGTGTCAAGCAAATCTGGAGTGTAGGGTGTTTAAGGAGGTTGAGACTGGAGATCACATACTCTACATAGGCGAGATAGTTGAGGTTACGAAGGGAGATGCATTTGGAGAAATTCCCGATGTAAAAAATTACAGATTCATACTTCACGTTGGATTTGGAAACACATTTACAACAAACTCATCAGAGATATTCAAAGCCTGATCTCAAACAACTCACCCTCAAAAACCTTTGTGGCAGTTCCAGTTAGACTTATCTCATCGTTTATTTCCACCCTTAGATTTCCCCCCTTAGTTTTCACATCCACAACCCTATCCAGTATCCCCAATCTATTTCCAACAGCAACGACTGCACAGCTCCCACTCCCACAGCTCAAAGTTTCATCTTCAACACCTCTCTCGTAAGTCCTAACAAAAACTTTCCTCCTGTCAAAGACCTTTGCAAAGTTCACGTTTACACCATCTGGAAAATTCTCATCAAACCTTATCCTTCTTGAAACCCCATAGAAGTCGAAGTTGAAATCATCTACAAATATGACTGCATGCGGAACTCCAATCTTCACTGGATAAACTTCAAACTTCTCAAGGGCGAGGGATTTATCAAATGTTGGCTTTCCCATCTTTACCTTAATCCACCATGAACCTTCAAACCAAACCTCAACCTCAGTTATTCCAACGGGAGTTTCAACCTTAACTATCCCCTCATCAACGTAACCCCTCTCCACAACGTATCTCGAAAAGCACCTCATTCCATTTCCACAGAACTCTGCAAAGCTACCATCCCTATTGTAGAACAAAAACTTTGCATCTGCAACATCCGACCTCTGAACGAATATTACCCCATCCCCACCAACACCAAACCTCCGATCACATACAGCTCTAACAAAATACGATTTCTTTTTCTCGGGTATCAAAACATTCTCAAATTCGTCTATCAGTATGAAGTCGTTACCGTTCCCATGCATCTTGACAAACCTCATGATCCAAATTTGCAAAAGGTTTTAAAAACTTGATATCAAACTAAAAACTGCCGGGATTGCAGAGTGGCACTGCGCGGGCCTGGAGAGCCCGTGCCCTTCGGGGTTCCGGGGTTCAAATCCCCGTCCCGGCGTTCATTTCTTCTTTCTGCTTGGACATAGTAGGGAGAAGTGACAGTATCTACACTCCCAATCGTATTTTGGTGTTGTCTTATCCACGATCATCTTAAGAATCTCATCCTCATCAACCCTCTCATCCACTATGAACTCCGTAACCCTATCTGGTGTTATGTAAACCAGTATGGTTTTATCCAAGTCAAATAGCCAGTTGTATATCTTTGCTTGGAGTATGTGATGCTCGTATGGAATTTCAAAGTCTGCACGGGAAGTCTTTATCTCTATACCAACCTTGCCAACCTTTGCATCTATCTTTCCAAAAATCCTATGTTCTCCAATTGTCTTCTCACCCCTAACCTCTATCTCAGCATTTAACTCGTTTGAGAGTATGCTCTCCAAACCTATGTGAACTAGTGAACCCAATATCGTTGCTGGTGTGTATGCTGATGCTCTGTAGAGGTCTGGATATCTAACTTCAAACTCCCTCTTCAATGGACATCTCATCAAATCTGTTACCTCAATAAAACCCTCATCCCTTAGCTTCCTGTGCTTCTCAAGTTCCCTCAAACGCCATTCTGTAACAATCTCTATTATCATCATCAAAATGGATCAAAAACTTTAAAGCTTTATCTACAAAAATTTTGAAATGATAAATGTCAGTGATCTGACAAGTTACCTTGTCTGT
>QMZE01000147.1 GCA_003663025.1 Archaeoglobales archaeon | reverse complement strand
TAATGTCGCCACGCTGTTCTATTCTCCAGACGAGCTGAAGAGGTTGCTCGGCGTTGAGTGGGTTATTCTCTCGCCTGATGAGCGAATGTTCATTTTGAACAAATGGATTATTGAGCGTGATATTGAGGAGTATTTTGAGGAAATCGGATATTATGAGGGAGAGCATTCTTCAAGTCCAGTAGGTTCATTAAGTTCATCAAGTTCATCATCAAGTTCTTCAAGTTCATCAAGTTCATCAGGCTCTTCAAGTTCATCAAGTTCGTCGGGTTCGCACAGTTCAAGCATCGCAGGTGGCTCGTCTATGAAGAAGCCCCCGCATGTCATCGGAGATTACGGCTTCTATTCCTCCTCGCAGTCGTCGCAGAGTGCGGAGAAGAAGGGTGAGAAGAAGAGGAGAGGTAATCCGAATGGCTTTTCACTGAAGAAGATAAGAGAGAATGCGAGGAAGAAGGTTATGGAGATAGCGAAGAGGCGTAAGTGGCTTGAGCAGCCGAGAAGAGCCGACTTGATAAAGATACTTAATGAGAAGCAGGAGCGAAAGAAGTGAGTGAGGAAAACACAGTAGTTTTGCGTAGAAAAGTCGCATCTGAGTTTATTTGTTATGAGAAAAATTAAAAGACAGATGTTGTGTCATGCCGAACTTATATTGAAAAGAAATACGCTAACTCTTGCATCAGGGCAGAACTGTATATTAACATAGTCGTTTTTCATAACTGTTGCGTCTTGTTCAAACCATGACCTCGCAGGAATAATTTTACCTTCGTTGAGCATACCTATGATTGCTGAGGTTTCCCCTGCGGGAATTTTCTTAAGATATGAGTATGCGTCTATGTTCACGATGAGCTGAACCCTCAGGCGACCATCTCTTGTAATTGGGACATCTGATGCGAAGACATCAGACATTGCTGCGACATCTTTCTCAATCTCTTTCGCAATAAGAAAGGGTTTCAGAGCGTCTTTTATTGCCTCAGAGACAGAGATGCGAGCCTGCGCATATAAATCTGCGATATAGATAGGGTCGCCATCCTTCAACACAGGACGATTCTGGACGGTCAGTGAGTATGAGAAGTATCCATAACCCACATTAATTTCTCTCAACCTTTTATTTCCAGAGCCGAGACGGTATCTCAAGTCCGCATCTGGAACGACATCTTTGTGCATGTAACCATACATGTCAATAGCTCCTTTGATGAGTCCTGCCTCAAGAATATCAGCGAGATTACTAAAGAAATCCTCATCAACAACCTGCCCCCGTCGCAACCTCAAATCATCTATTGTCGGCATCTCTTCCTCACCTCTTTTCCTTCACTACATGTATAGGAATGTCGGAATATAAAAGCACTATGTAGGAGGAGGTATTGCAGTAGCCCATAACCGAATCGCATCTATTATCTCATACAGGATGCTCTCGTCAGCGCCAAGAGCTTTATACTTCTCAACGATGTCCTCCCGCCTCATAATCTTTTTAAATTCTTTAGACCGCCCCCATTCCTCAGGACGCTTCTCCGTAGGATGATACAAGTAAACATACTCTTGTGCAAAATTTATGTATAGAAGGCGTTGTTGTGCAAGAATACCTCTTCTATTGAGAATTTCTTTCACTCTTATTATGATACTTTGCAGTTGAATCTGATGCTCGCCTCCCTTATAATGCATTCTATCTTTCTTTTGATGCCATACAAGGCGCTGCATGTTGAAGAAGAAGGAGATAGGGGGGGGTTCACTTGACCCTAATATAGTCACAGGATAAGGCACTACAATTTTCAAACCACCTGTTCTATTATGGAAGTCTTCTATACGCTTTTTAAAATTCTCGCTAACTTCTTTCAGATAATACTCATCAACACCATATACCTTGTGAATGACACGCATGTAGCCTACTCTCGCATACCCTACATGATTCTCATAGACTTGATATGTCTCCACCATTTCCTCAGTTTTCCAGTCATCGCTTCTTCTCACAGTAAACTCTCCGCCTGCTGCAATTTCTTTCACCCCCATAAGGCGCTTCGGCGGTGTGACTATCATGATACCTACCACAGAAAATCCAACATAAGAGGCGTAAATTGCCTTCGCCTCCACAAAAGACCATGTCGTAAACATACCTTCAACATAAAAGTCTGCAACACCTAATTCCTTGAGCATCTGTTTATACGAATCCGCATATTTTCGCAGAGGTGTTCCTACGAGTTTGAATTCTCGTGTGCATTTTCTCAGAGCCTTATAATGAAAATCCCACAGAAGGTTCTCAAGAGGCTTCGGCGATATTTGTTCTGGGTCGTATATGCTATTGTTGTATTTTGATATGCCGTAGCGGGCTTTCCCTACTGCGGGAAGCCACACTGGAAGCTCAGGGAGCGGAAACTGAAAAGATGAGGGGGGAAAATGCAAATCCAAATCAAGAGATAAGTCAAGAAGAGTGCGTATATAAACCGCCCACTCAGAGTTTGCGAAAATTTTTGGCAGCTCAAAACTCCATTTCAACGAGGAGAGGCTGATGCCTTTATCAGATGCGATACCATCAACATATCTCAACTTCCGCTTGATTGGCGAGACCCTGATGCCTTGAAGAGTCGGCATCTACTCTCATATACCGATAAAATATAAATTCCTTTTCTCGCATCTTTGTATAAGGGGAAATGATAAGAGAGGTAATATTAGGGGTGAGCATTGCGAGGAGGATGCCGTATGAGGTTATAGAGCCTGAGGACTTCAACAACAAAAAACTTATTTTACTTGAGATAATTGAGGAGATAGAGAGAGTAGTCATGGAGGTGGGGGGAGTGAGTGAGGAGGTTCAAGCCAAGATAAACGAGATAAAGAAAGAGGTGGATGCTCTGCCGACAGTGAAATATGGCGACTATGTTTTGAGTAGCCATCATAATAACATCGTTGACATTCTTAAGAAAATCGCCGAGTTACTACAAGTTTTGCCCGTAGAGAAGGCAGTGCCAGTGCGTGAGATGCGACCAGAAATAGAATTCATAGGAGTGAGTGACATTGTTCCAGTTTCTCGTGTAGATATAGAATTCATAGGAGTGAGTGAGATTACTCTTACTCCTCAGGTCTCACTAACTCTTGAAAAGGGGTGAGCTAATATAATGGAAGTTGTAACTGTTGAGCCTGAATACATAGAGGAAGAATTCACGGAAACTGTTGAGGAAGTAACAGACAACCCAGAGATTGACAAGCAGATTGAAGAGTTACAGAGACAAGCTGAGGAACTTAGCAAGCAGCTTGCCAGCATACATGAGAAGATTAGCAAGCTGATGGAGAAAAAAATAAATAGAAAGAATATAACTGTGAAGAAGAAAGTTGCCGTCCTCAAGTGTCCTCGCTGCTCCGCTGAAAATAAACTGGTTGTTGAGGGAAAATTAACAATAAAGGTGAGATGTGTATGCGGCGCAATTCTTTCAGCAGTATAGAGGCGTTTCTTGAAACTGAGCTGAGAGGGCGTGATGGAAGCGTGAAATTCAGACAAGAGCAGCCTATCAAAAGTTTTCTACTAAATTGGACTAAAGCTCTTTACGGTTTGTCTTATGACAAGGCAAATAGTGAGGTTATTCATCTTACGGATGTAGGAGGCACTGATGTTATATTTCCAGCCCTTTACAGTAATTCCTATCCTATATTCTGTTTTAGAAGTGGTGAGGGTGATACAAGATATGGTATTGTAGTAGGGTCTGGAACAACAGGGGTGAGTCTTGAAGATTATAAGCTTGCGAGTGAAATCAGTCATGGGACAGGAACTGGACAGTTATATTACTACAAGACAGATACTTCTTATTCCACAGATGCAGATAGAAGCTACCTCAGTGTGCATAGAACCTTTGAAAACAAAAGCACCAGCAATGTAACAGTAAGCGAAGTAGGTCTAAAGTTTGTGATAGTTGGGTCAGGAGCGAGATATTACTATTTCTTAATTCTAAGAGATTTGCTTGACACTGCCGTTACAATGGCGCCTCTGGATGTATATACGGTAAGATATAAATTTACATTCTTGCTATAATCATACTGAGTTCTATGAGTAAAGAAGATTTGTGCAGGAACAGAATGAAAATCTATGTGTCGTGGCTTCGCAAAGCCATAGAAGCAGATATAAAAGGTGAGGATTTCCACAAGTTGCTCCCATATTACTGGCATCTCAATTTGAGTCTTGAGGAGTTCGCAGAGAAGTTGCTTGGGTTTCTGAGCATTCAGGCAGGGTGGTATCCGCAGGAGTGCATAAAAGGCGTCGTAATTATGAACGCCTACGGAGTGACAGAGTGGAGCGGAGGAGCTTTG
>QMZE01000146.1 GCA_003663025.1 Archaeoglobales archaeon | reverse complement strand
TCAACAACCCTCAAAATCTTAACACCATGAACATCACAAACCTTCGAGGTAACGATCAACCTACCCCTCTGAGGTAGGGGGACTGAAAATCTACACTTTGGATAGCTCGAACATCCAACAAACCTCTTTTTACCCCTCTTCACCAACAGAACCCCACCACACTCAGGACAAACACCAACAGATTTCTTTTCAATCTCCTCCCTATCTCTCTCAATCCCCTCCTTAACAATCTCACCCAACTTAGCCATGTCAACACCCTTCAAAACCCTACCCAAGAATCTCACAGACCCCATCAAAACATCCCTCTCATTCATCCTACCTTCAGCAATTGCACTCATATCCTCCTCAAGCTTTGCAGTCATGTCTGGAAGTGTTACAACCTCAACACAATCCTTCAAAGCGTTTATCACTGCAAAAGCAAGGTTTGTTGGCTTTATTGGATCCCCTCTAATGTAATTCCTATCGTATAACTTCTTGATTATCTCGTGCCTCGTTGACTTCGTCCCCAACCCCAACCTCTCCATAACCTTTATCAATTTCCCAGTTGTGTATCGAGATGGTGGCTTTGTCTTCTCCCTCCTTACTCCCTTCTCCTCCACAACAACAACCTCTCCAACTTTAAAGTCTGGTATGTGAATCTCTTCAGTCTTTGAATAGTCATAAACAAATCTCCAACCTTCAAACAACAAAACCTTCCCAAAAGCCTTAAATCCATGCTCAAACTCAACCCTCTTAACCTCCCATTTGGCATTTGGTGAAAGTGTAGCCAAAAACCTCTTTACAACAAGCTCGTAAATCTTCCACTCATCCCTGTTAAGGTCACCTTTACTTGCAACAGATGTTGGATGAATTGGAGGATGATCCTTCGTTTCCTTCCCCCTCGAAGGTTCAACACCATGCTTCAAGACGAACTCCGCAAACTCCCCAAACTCACTCCCCAAAAACATCTCAACCAAATTCTTCAAATTCAAGGTCTTTGGATAGGCTGTGTTGTCTGTTCTTGGATAGGATATGTATCCATCCATGTATAAACTTTCAGCAATCCTCATAGCCTTATCAGGTTTCATGAACTTCGATGCCTCCTTCAAAAATTCTGTCGTGTTAAAGGGTATTGGCTTCCTCTCCACAACTACATCCCTCTCAAATCTCAAAACCCTAACACTTTCAATGGAACTCAACAGTGACCTTGCAGAATCCTCATCTTCAAACCTCCTCTTTGCATAGATACCCTTAACATTTATTAAGGCGTTGTAGTAGTATTTTGACTTGAATGATCTTATTTGATCCTCTCTCTCAACTATCAACCTCAAAGTTGGACTCTGAACTCTTCCAACACTCAAGAACTCCCTCCCAAATCTGTTTGCCGAAATTGAAAGCAACCTTGTTAAAACTGCACCCCAAAGAAGATCTACCTTATGTCTGACCTCAGCAGACTTTGCAAGGTTTAAATCCAAATCTCTTGGATTTTTAAATGCATCCCTTATGTCTCTTGGAGTTAAGGCACTGAAGACAACCCTCTCAACCTTCACGCTTGGATTTACCTTCCTCACAACCTTCAAAGCTGTAAAACCTATAAACTCACCCTCTCTATCGTAATCCGTTGCAATCGTAACCCTATCAACATCCCTACCAATCTCAATCAGTGTCTTGACAATATCCCTCTCAGTAACCTTAACAACAAATCTTGCCCTTAGCAGATCTTCAAGCCTTGTCCTCCTCCAATCGTTTAACTCATCTGGGAAGTCGTATTCAACTATATGTCCCTTCAAACCCAAAACAAACGCTTTATTTGATGGAGAGAAGTATAACTTTACACCGTTCCTCTTTAAAACTTCAACATCCTTAAAAAGTATCTTTGCAATTCTCCTTGCAGATTTATCCTTTTCAGCAACAATCAACCACATTACTCAATCAAAACAGCATTTATCAAACCCTCCTGACTTGGTCTGTTTGTAACCCTAGCCAAACCCACCTCAGTCTCAATCACTGCACCCTTAGTTATGACGTTTCTCCTTGCATAGTGAACGTGTGCTGGATTCTCAACGACCCTCCTTATCTCAGCCTTCACAACTTTACCCTCACTTGGAACGTAAACGTTTGCAAATTTATCCCTCACAAGTTTAACCTTGTAGTTACCACCTCTAACTCTCTCAACCTTAACCTTCCTCTCACCAATCAAAGTTTCGGTTTGGGGTCTTCCCATCTCATACTTCCTCTTCTTTCTGTGAGGTCTGTAAAGTCCACCCGTCAACTTCCTCCTGCTCCTTCCCTGCCAAATCATGAACGAAATTTTAGTCTGTTATTTAAATCTTTACCACCACACATCCTTGAGATTGAGCTTGTATGCCATCACATTCACGAGGATGTGAAGTATTGGTGTTATGAAAATTCCAACGACAATGACATCGAAGGTGAACAGTCTTGGGAACTGTGGAGATATGCTTGCAAAGGTGTATGCAAACACCAGAAATGTCAACTGATCTACAACTGGAAGACTTTTACCCCTCTCAAATCCAAGTCTCCTCTTTATAAAGCTCCCAAATGAATCTCCAACCATCGATCCAAGTGAGAGTAAAATTATCAAGATCGTGAATTCTGGATAACTCAGAGATGAGTAAATACCGAATTTGAAAATTCTTTCAATTAAAATTTGAATGTGAGCAATCAAAATCCCTCCAATGAAGCCACCAAAGAATCCCCTTATAGTCTTCCCATCTCCAAGTATCCTCCTCCCATCAATAAATTTCCTTCCAAAATCCAATGGCTTTCCACCACCAAATATAACAGCAAAGTTGTTTGGTGTGTATGCTGGTAGTAGTAACCATATTGTCCTTAATATTACCTCCATATCGAGATCACATCCCTCAAATCCTTTAAAGTTCCCAGATACATCACCTCATCATCCACAGCGTAAACCTCAACCTCATCACAACTCACATTCGAAAGTATTGGAGATATGAATCTGCAAGAAGTAACGTCACTCCCAGAGACGAGTGGTGAAAATGCAGGTAAAACAAAAATCTCCCCCTTCACCCTCAAAAAGCAGTGAAAACTGTATATCCCATCAATCCTCACCTTTATGGATGGATGTTCGTGACCCATAACTATCCTCTTATTACACTCACAATTTTTATGTCCATGAACAATCGTCCAACCTTCGATTTTGTATTGATCAAAAATTTCCAAGCCAAACTTTGAAACTATTGCCCCTAAGAAGTTGTCATGATTACCTCTAACGATGACAACATCCAAACCCTCCCTCAGCAAGAATCTCAGCAACCTCTTAACATCCTCCCACTCGTATGGTAAGTTCCTTCCAAACTCGTGCTTTAAGTCTCCAGCAATAACTATCCTGTCAACATGATCTGACAGCATCTCAATCCTCTCAAGAACATCGTCAATCTGAACCCTCACATCCATACCAATGACATTCTCCAATCCAAGATGTAGATCTGCAATCACTGCTGTCCTCCCAATCATCAAAGCCCTCTCAGGTGTAAACTTGATATTCACACTTAAAGATAACCAAATGTGCTTATAGCGTTAACTGGGACACCTGGAGTTGGAAAGAGCACAACTGCCAAGATACTTAAAGATAGGGGTTACAACGTTCAGTCGGTGAATGAGCTTGCAGAACGTTTTAACTGCATTGAGGATGGTATTGTGGATGTAGATAGATTGTCAAGGATTGTTGAAGGTGAGATGATAGTTGAGGGACACCTCTCCCATCTACTAAATCCAGAAGTTGCCATAGTTCTGAGGTGTAATCCCTTAAAGCTTAAGGAGAGACTTAAATCCAAGGGTTGGGATGAGGAGAAGGTTCTTGAGAACGTTGAGGCGGAGATCGTAGATGTAATACTGATTGAGTCCTTGGAGTATGCTAAAGAGGTTTACGAAATAGATACGACAGATTTGAGTCCAGAAGAAGTTGCAAATGCTGTGGAAGAAATCTTAAAGGGAAAAGGATGGAAATACAAGCCTGGAAAGATTGATTGGATATCCGAGGTTGGAGAGTTTATAGAGGATCTAATGAGGAAAGATTTATAAACAATTGAGGTAACAGTAAATTGATCCCGGCTTAGCTCAGTCTGGCAGAGCGCGGGCCTGTAGTCTGATTGGCGGAGAGCCCGGGGTCCCCGGTTCAAATCCGGGAGCCGGGACTTACTTTACTTATCTTCACATAAGATTAAAATTCTCAACCTAACTGAAAAAACTTAAAGGTGAAAAAATGATTAAAAAACTAACACTGATCAATTTCCGTGGAATTAAGGAGGGATCACTTGAACTTGGAGATTTAACAAT
>QMZE01000145.1 GCA_003663025.1 Archaeoglobales archaeon | reverse complement strand
CGTAAGTGACATGTTTTACCAGAACAACTTCCCTTGGCATTATGGGTTGATGAAATAATTAGTATATATTATTTTCGTAGTGTATAGGATGCTCGTAGAGTAACTCTAAACTAAAACCTATACCTAAAAATATGTTCGAAGAATTAAAGGTATATTATATTGTTGCTGTAGGGAGTGGAGGAAAAAATATAAATGGTTACAAACCAAAAATCTTTTGGGTAATTCCTAATATTCCATCAAAAACAAAGATGATAAGACTCGACTCTGAATTAAGTGATAAATGTAGAGATGTTTTTGGATATTGGCCAGAAGGAGCCCAAAAAGAAAATAAAGATTTATATTTGGAGAACCTTATTGATATTTTATATTATGAATATGGACCTCCTGATTGGTTTGTTTTTGTAGATACAAATTAACAATAATATACCAGACCAAATATTTATTGCAGGTTTTTGGGGAGGTAAAGATAAAAAAAGTGCACTTTATGATAATGGCGCCTGTTTTTATAGAATATCATCCTGATATTTTTCAATTAAAAGATAAAATGAAAAAACTTGTCGAAGTAGCTCATTATGCTCTTACTCCTCCTGAACAATTTGAAAAAGAAGGTATAGAAAAACTTGAAAAAGAATATGGTGTAAAAGTTATAGAGGTTGTAAAATCAGATGTTGACTTATGGAAAGAGGAAAGGCAATTTGAATTTTTGAAGCCAATGTTTGTTGAAGAAAAGAAGCCAGAAACTCCATCTTCAACCCAAAACATGCCAAGCTCTGAAGGTTTGGGAGTTCCAACCATAAAGAATAAAGAAACCCCGGGATTTGAGATAATAGATGTCTTGGGAGCAATTTCAATTTTATACTTCCTGAGGAGGTGGGGAGGGTAGATTGAGAAGATGACAAGATAATGAAAAAAGATTGCTCTGTTGAAAATTAAGCGTGCGACATCTGACTTTCAACAGAGCAAAAAAATAATATTTAAGTTTTGTCTATTGTTATCGTGAATGCCACATAATTAACCTTTCAACGCAAAGCTTACTGCATATTCTGCATGTATCCTTGTAGTATCAAAAAGTGGAATTTCAAATTCCTCCTGACTAAGAATTAATGGTAGCTCCGTGCAAGCGAGAACGACACCCTCAGCTCCATCCTTCCTGAGTCTCTCAACAATACCCTTCAGTTTCTCCTTTGAAGATTCCTTAAACACACCAAAGCATAACTCCTCAAATATTATCCTGTGAACTGTTTTCCTATCCTCCTCATCTGGTATCAAAGCTTTTATTCCATATCTCCTCAAACCCTCCCTGTAAAATTCGTCTTCCATTGTAAACTTCGTTCCCAAGATTCCAACGACCTCCAACCCAGCTTTCTTTATCTCTTCAGCTGTGACATCTATTATATTTAATAGTGGGACATCAATAGCCTCTTGCACGTAATCCGCTACCTTGTGCATTGTGTTCGTGCATATCAGAATCAAATCCGCTCCACAAAACTCAAGTCTCTTCGCAATCTCAGCCAACATCTCACCAAGTCTCTTCCAATCTCCTTGAAATCTGAGTATCTCATCGAAATCTACAGAATGGAGTATAATCTTAGCCGAATGGTATCCACCTAACCTTTCACCCACAAGTTCATTTATTATTCTGTAGTATTCGAGTGTTGACCTCCAACTCATCCCCCCTATCAATCCAATCGTCTTCATGAGAAAACTTAACGAAAACTATTTATAATGATTGATGAACTAAGCACAATGCATGATTTCAACGTCCCAGCTCTTGTAGATCTCTTGGTAGTATTGGTAGAGTAAAGTTTCCACTTTGTTTGGGTGTTTTCTATGAGGGTTGCTGATGCAATCGTCAAAGCCCTGGAGAAAGAAGGTGTGAAGGTAGCATTTGGTATCCCTGGAGGAGCTATAATGGAAGTCTACGATGCCCTATACGATTCAAACATAAGGCACATACTTTCGAGGCATGAACAGGGAGCTGTTCACATGGCTGACGGTTATGCGAGAGCTACTGGAAAGGTTGGAGTTGCATTTGCAACATCTGGTCCAGGAGCCACAAATACGGTAACAGGGATAACTACAGCATACATGGATTCATCACCCATAATAGTATTCACTGGACAGGTTCCAAGAGCCATGATTGGGAACGATGCGTTTCAAGAGGCTGACATAACCGGTATAACTATGCCAGTGACAAAGCACAACTACCTCGTAACAAACGAGAGGGATATGCTGAGAATAATTAAGGAGGCATTTTACATAGCTTTAGCTGGAAGACCTGGACCTGTTCTAATTGATCTACCGAAGGATGTAACTCAGGCTGACATAGAGTTCAATTATCCAGAGAAAGTTGAGATAGTTGGATACAAGCCCAGAATTCAGGGACATCCTAGACAGATAAAGAGGGCTGTCGAGCTAATAATGAAATCTGAAAGACCCATAATATTGGCTGGTGGAGGTGTCAGACTATCAAATGCACATCCAGAAGTTTTGGAGTTGGCTGAGAAGATTCCCGCCTTTGTAGTTACTACACTCATGGGTAAGGGTGCAATTCCTGAAGAGCATCCTCTCTGTTTGGGTTTCATAGGTATGCATGGAACAAAGTATGGTAACTATGCAATCATGGATTCAGATCTGATAATTGCCGTGGGTTGTAGATTTAGCGATCGAACTGTTGGGAGGTTTGACGAATTTGCACCAGATGCAAAGATCATACACATAGACATCGATCCCGCTGAGATAGGTAAGAATGTGAGAGTTGACGTTCCAATTGTAGGTGATGCAAAGCACGTTTTGAGGGAGATTATCAAGATGGTAGAGTTTAAGGCTAGGAAGGAGTGGTTTGAGCATGTCAGCGAGCTTAGAAGGAGTTACCCCTTGAGGTATAATTTTAAGGAGGATGTGATAAAACCTCAGTTTGTCGTTAACAAGGTTTATGAGGTCTTTCCAGATGCAATAGTCACAACTGAAGTTGGTCAGTGTCAGATGTGGGCTGCTCAATACTTCAAGGTTAAGTATCCCAGACAGTTCATAACCTCAGGTGGTTTGGGGACTATGGGATTTGGATTTCCAGCTGCAATTGGTGCCAAGGTTGCTTTTCCAGATAGGGTTGTTGTGGATATAGCTGGAGATGGTAGCTTTTTAATGAACATCCAAGAGCTTGCTACGGCAGTTGATTATGGGATAAACGTTGTAGTCTGTGTTTTGAACAACGCATACCTAGGAATGGTCAGGCAGTGGCAGGAACTCTTTTACAATAAGAGATACTCAGCCACACGTCTTAGGTATCCAGAGCTGAGCTTTGAGAAGGTTGCAAGAGGATTTGGTGCCTATGGGATAACGGTTGAAAGGCCAAGTGAGGTTAAGGATGCACTGAAAGAGGCCGGGGATGTTGACAAACCTGTTGTAATAGACTTCTATGTGGAGATTGGAGAGAACGTCTTTCCATTTGTTCCACCTGGTAGGTCTTTGAGGGAGGTGATTGGGTGAAGAGGACAATTGCAGTTCTAGTTGAGAATAGACCAGGTGTATTGGCTAGGGTTTCATCTCTCTTTAGGAGGAGGGGTTTTAACATTGAAAGCCTATCGGTTGGAATTACCGAGAGAGAAGACATATCGAGGATGACGATAGTTGTCGATGGGGATGAGAGGACAATTGAACAGGTTACAAAGCAGTTGAACAAGCTCATAGAAGTTATCAAGGTGAGTGATGTAAGTGAGAACAGTGTTCACAGAGAGTTGGCTTTGATAAAGGTTAATGCACCACCAGACAGGAGGGGAGAAATCATTGAGATTGCGAACATATTTAGGGCTAGGATTGTTGATGTTGCAAGAGAGAGTTTTGTAATTGAAATAACTGGAGATGAAGATAAGATAAATGCATTTATAGATTTGATGAGACAGTATGGTATAAAGGAGGTTGCGAGAACTGGAGTAGTTTCAATGGTTAGGGGTAGCAAGGTTACTTCGGTTTAATTTAATGTCTCTTTTGATTCTAAATATCAATCCTAAATTAGTCTGATTTTAACTCATATAAAGACACAGCATGACGTTGAGATCACTTTCTTTGCTTTCAATCCTAAATTAGTCTGATTTTAACTACCCAACCGTCCCAATACGAATTGCCATATTGACATCCGAGCTTTCAATCCTAAATTAGTCTGATTTTAACCCTTTATTACCGTATCACCGCTCTTAAGTCTGATTATCTTTCAATCCTAAATTAGTCTGATTTTAACGATAATTAAGGATCTTGATGGTGTGATTCCAAAGAAATATTTAGCCTTTCAATCCTAAATTAGTCTGATTTTAACTT
>QMZE01000144.1 GCA_003663025.1 Archaeoglobales archaeon | reverse complement strand
GGCTCCTCCCAACTCATGTTTCTCCCTCACTTCTCTTCTGAACAACTTCTTAAAAAGCTTATACTCTTCAAGAATACGCTCACGCTCCTTCTTTATGCGTTCCTCAGTAATCCTCTCGTACTTGCTCATTCAGCCATCACCATCTTCTCAAGTCTTACTAACTCTATAATGTCATTTATCTTCCATTCTTGAATGCCGTACTTACTAGCTAACGACCTGAACTCAGCCTCATCTATCTTACCCTTCTCTAATGCCTTCTGCAGTATCTTCAGTATCTCCCTATGCTTCTCTCGTATCGCTTCTGCTATCGCATCAGCCAACTCATACTCGATTTGTTCCTCTCTATATCCTAACTCTCTTAACGCATTTCTAAACTGCTCCTCAGAGAAGAACCCTAAGACATAATCACGTTTTAGTTCACTAACTATTCTGTTGATTTCGTCTGCATATTCATTCTTTATCCAAGCATCAACTACTTTCTCTCTCCACTTGGGATGAACTCCTCGTGCTTTAGCTAGTTCAAGAAGTTCTTCCCTATCTATTGTTCCCCATCGATACATCCATCTAGCATCAATCTTGGTAGGATAATCCCACATCAACTCCAACATCAAGTCAGTATCAGATTTGGAAATTCCCGGACGAGGAACGGGCTTATAATCATGCCAGATAATGTACTTCCTAAATTCTTCCTCTGAGATGATCCCTCTCCAGAACAATTCCTGTAAATTACTAATAGATGGAAGCACCCAGTGTGCCTCCCAGTATCCCCTACACCATAGCTCATCGAACCCATACCACTTCATATATTCAACGAATTGCTCTGGTGCTGGTGGAAGATTCTCTAGTGGGAAGCATTCACGTACTACGAATCTGACTAGATCGGATGGCGTAGGAATACTGATCAGCATCTGTCTATAACAGTCTATGAAGTCTTCATGGTACCCCATCTGTCTTAGTGTCGATATGTACCTATCCTCTGATATCAGTCCACGCCATACGAAATTCCTGAGATCACTCTCACTTGGTAGTACTCTATTGGCTTCTAGTAGTTTAGAAGACCACTCATGGCTATAACCCTGCCATCTCATGTACTTGTAGTAGTCATTATCCTCTAACTGACCCCTCAATCGCAATTTGATTAGATCTTCTTCTCTCGGTATGTATGGTGCATACTTCTCATTATAGTAGTACCTCAGAGGTCTGAACAATCCAATCTCGATCATAGCTGTTATTGGAGTACCACATATGAATGCCAATCCTAAGTTCCTACCCAGATCACGAATGATGTCTGGGATCCCTATACGTCTTAATGGCTGTACGTTATCTGCAGCTGTAGCTATAGCTTGAGCAACTATTGAAGCGACAATCCCTAGAGCTGCGATAGTACCAGCACGTCCAACTGCCGCTCCTAAATCTACGGGTGATGAGTATATCTTGTCGATCTCGCTCTCAAGCCTAGTCTTCAACGTAGTGAACATGTTCTCTACACTGGTCTGGACTTCGGGTGGTGGGGAACCCGGCTTAATCGCATTCGATATAGAGTCTATAGCTTGACGGCACATATTCTCAATAGGAGTGATGAATATCTGTCGTGCAGTCTGCATTAACCCAGCTAGGTATGACAATACGTATTGTATTTGTTCTAAGAGCCACTTTAGAGTATTCTGGAGCCATTCAGTAAGTTTCTCCCACAGTTTCTGTAGTTCTCCCCACAGCCAAGCGAAGAACTCTTGGATTGGTTTCAATATGGGACTAAAGAACTCGACAATCCCTTTGACAAACCCCTCGAAAGCACCATTAAACATGGTACTTAATGTCTTGGCAGTATCAGTTAGTTTATTGTATACTTCATTAACAATCCACTTCCAGCCATCACTAATCCACTTCCTAAATCCCTCTAAGTGTTTAGAGACTTCACTGACAATCCAGTTCCATCCCTCGACAATCCTGTCTTTAAGCCATGTTATATGCTTCCAGACTTCACCAGATAGCCAGTTCCATCCCTCTACGATCTTGTCTTTTAGCCACATTACACGATTCCAAACTTCGTTAGATAACCACTTCCAGCCCTCGACAATTCTATCTCTCAACCATGTAATATGACCCCATACTTTATTGACAATCCATGACCATCCTTCCTCAATCCTCTTCTTTAGCCAGTCTATATGCTTGAATACTTCTCCTTTCAGCCATTCAACACCACTCCATATCCAGCTATTGATATTATTCCATAGACTCTCAAACCAATTCTGTACTCCATCTAATGGCCAAGGCCAGTTCAATTCTTTCACCCTACTCTACAGTACCAGAACTATACTTTCAGCGTACGAGCTCTTCTCTTAAGCCTACGTTCAATATCCTCACGAATCCTCTTCTTAAGCTCCTCCTCTGAGTATTCTTCTTTAGGTATAAAGATAGTTGCGGGTGGTAGTCCTGCTGCTACATATGTTACAGCTACAGTCTCGACTGGCTGACCAAGCTTGGGATATGTGATTATCGTATCCTCGCTCAAGATCTCGACTTCATACTCCTCCTTCTTCTCTTCAGGCATAAGCTAATCACCTCCTACCCTTCTTCTTAACCTTAGACTCGAGTGGGTTAAATTGTTTCAGTATCTCGTCAGCAACTGATCTTAATATCTCTCCAGCTGTACTATCATCTCCTTTTAATGCCGCTATGAACGCTGCGAAGAATGCTTGACTAACCCTATCTCTTGATGTTATCGTCTCTATATCCAGACTCATGTTATCACCTCCGAGTTTATATAGATCAAAGCATCTTTAAAAATGATGAGTATGACAGTTGTAAAGGAAATCCCGATCGATAAGATAATCATTCCAGAGCAACGAGCTAGGGCATCTTTTACTGAAGAACAACATCAGGAGTTGATGGCCAGTATCAAGAACTATGGTTTCACAGTACCTATTCTTGTACAGGATAATAAAGACGGGACTTACACTCTAATCGATGGTGAGCATAGAACTCTTATAGCTAAAGAACTTGGATATGAGAAAATACCAGCAGTAATTGTTGAAGCTGATACAAAAAAGGCTACTATGTTGAATGTCTTGGCTAATACTGCACGAGGGACACAGAATCCCATGGACGTGGCAGAGGCACTTCAGAGGGCACTAGAGGCAGGTGCTACTGAAGAGGAGTTAGCCGCAGCAACCGGGCATACAGTACAGTGGGTTAAGATCTATCTCTCACTAACCAAACTACCTGAAGTCTATCAAAAAGCACTTCGTGAGGGTAAATTGAAGATCGGGCATATAAAACAGGCATTAAGACTACCAGACGCTCAAGAGGCAGCAGCAGCACTAGACGCTGCATTATCACTATCATGGGATGTCAAGACTATGAAGTACTATGTCGACCAAAGGATTGCTGAACTACAGACTGTAATGATGATGGGAGGGGAAGGTGAGGTAGGCCCACCACCGACGGTTGAAGAAGCTAAGATCAAGGTACAGTATAGGAAATGCACTCACTGTAGGAGGAATGTCAGGATCGACCAGATATACTCTACATTCGTATGCCGGGATTGTCTAATGCTCTTAGACTATGTGGTAAAGAATTTGGGTACTGGGGAACAAGCCATGCGACTTATTTACGATGCAGTGAACTTCTATAATACTTATAAAGATAAAGTCCAACAACTAGTACCAAGACAACAATTCCAGTATGAGGCCCCACAGCCACAGATAAGGCCCTACCAACAGGAGTATAGGCCCTCTACACCACAACAATCACAGCCCCCAAGACCTCAAATACCACAACAATCACAAGACCGTGTTAGTGAACTAGAAGACCGAATGAATATGTTAGAACAGCTTGTTCAGAGATCACATAGAGTACTATTACAGAGGATAGAGGAATTATCAGATGCAGTAAAGAATATTGTATCATCTTCAACATCTACACAGTCTCGATCTCCTCCTCCTTCACAAGAGAGATAGAGAAATGAGCCTTTGGACCTGGAATATCCCTATGGATTTTTAGTACATAACCCTCTGGAATCCCTTCACGTAGTAGAGCATATAGTTGAGACACTAGACGTGCAGGTGTAATGTCCCAGTAAGGAGGCCAAGTGGGCTTGTACTTCTCAGTAGTCCAAATCCTGATACACACTACTTCTTTAGTCGGCGGTGCACCAAGCCATCTAGGTCTAATAGTCAGTTTTCCGATTTCCCACTTAACCACCTTTATGTAATAATCCCGACACGGTTCAGTCTCTAAGATCTCTATAGGAGACGGTAGTTCAGGTAGTGTCCTCAAAGGTGGGAGGTATGCCATACACTCTCCCATGAATATTCTTCAATACTTCTATATATACTACCCCTCTCC